>DASQMK010000553.1:0-5017 GCA_035645575.1 Metabacillus sp. | reverse complement strand
CTACAATTGATGAGCATGACTTTAACACTAAGCTTCGAAATGCACGTAAATTCCTAGAAAAAGGCGATAAAGTAAAAGCTTCTATTCGCTTCAAAGGACGTGCCATTACACATAAAGGAATCGGTCAAAAGGTGCTTGATCGTTTCTCTGCAGAATGTGCAGATTTAAGTACAATTGAATCTCATCCAAAAATGGATGGTCGTAGCATGTTCTTAGTTCTAGCACCGAAAAATGAAAAGCAATAATCCCTTAAGGAGGAATACCTTATGCCAAAAATGAAAACTCACCGTGGAGCAGCAAAGCGTTTCAAAAAGACCGGATCTGGTAAACTTAAACGTTCACATGCTTACACAAGTCACTTATTCGCTAACAAATCTACAAAAGCTAAACGTAAATTACGTAAATCAACTGTAGTAAGCAAAGGCGATTTCAAACGTATTCGTCATTTATTAGACAATCTTAAATAATCGGACCATCGTAATATAGGAGGGAATTTACATGCCAAGAGTAAAAGGCGGTATCGTTTCACGTAAACGTCGTAAAAAAGTATTAAAATTAGCTAAAGGTTATTTCGGTTCAAAACATAGATTATACAAAGTTGCAAACCAACAAGTAATGAAATCATGGATGTATGCATACCGTGATCGTCGTCAAAAGAAACGTGATTTCCGTAAATTATGGATCACTCGTATTAATGCAGCTGCTCGTGTAAATGGTCTTTCTTACAGCCGTTTAATGCACGGATTAAAGCTTGCAGGTATCGAAGTTAACCGTAAAATGCTTGCTGACTTAGCTATTTCTGATGAAAAAGCATTTGCTCAATTAGCAGACGCTGCTAAAGCACAGCTTAACAAATAATCGAACGGTATGAGAGCTGACTCTAGATAGGGTCGGCTTTTTTCATTGCTTAGGAAATTATAAAATGCTTGAACTGTGGATAACTACTTTCGACATCCAGCTCCAGCGCCTAGCCCCTCGAGGTCATAAGATGATTTAGAATTGAATGCAAAGGACGCCTTCTATTCTAAATCATCTTATTTGCCCTAGGCTGACCAAGGCGCTTGCGCTTTTGTTCTTTTAGAAGGATAAATAGGTTTTTATCACTAATATAGACTAAAGAGAACAATGAATTATTCCAAGAAAGGAAGTGAATAGAATGCTGTATTTATTATGTTATTATTTATTACTAAATATTATTGGTTTTGTCCTGATGGGGTCTGATAAAAAGCGTGCCCAACGAGGCAAGTGGAGGATAAAAGAATCAACACTTTGGCTAGTTGCTATTTTTGGGGGAGCTATCGGAGGGTATATGGGAATGAGAGTCTATCGACATAAAACAAAACATACTTCTTTTGCCGTCCTGTTTCCGCTCATCGCTCTCTGTCATATCGTACCTCTTGTTTATTTATCTATTTCATTGGCATAAACTTAAAATGCTCTCGTACAATGGAATCAATACGACTTTCATCTATGAATCACAACTTAGAAAGTGGTGATGACAATTCAACTAGCAACTTCTGCTGTGTTGACCGTTATTCAAACGACTGGTTTTTTTGCACCTATTGTTTTCATTCTGTTTCATATGATTAGGCAGTTCTTGTTTATTCCTGTTGCTGTTGTATGTGTAGCAGGTGGAATTCTATTCGGTGCACAGCTTGGTTCCGTTTATTCGGTTATTGGACTTACAGGTTCGAGCATCACCTTTTATTTTATTTCAAAACTTTTCCCTGCACTGTTGAAGCGTTTAATGAAAATGAAAGAAAAATGGTTAGGAACTTATACAAATTTTTCTATCATGCAAATTATGATTTTAAGAATGGTCCCGTTTATTAATTTTTCGCTTATTTCGTTATGTGTATTAGACAAAGCAAAAACGTTTGGCCGTTATACGAAACTATCTTTTCTTACACATATCCCTTCAACCCTTTGTTTTACGTTTTTAGGTGCATCGATTCAGGCATTACCGCCTGTAGCACTAGTTGGGATTGTGGTAGGCTTGTTTATCCTTTTCTATTATTTTAGGGAAAAACAAGTTTTCATTAAATGGAATGATTTTTTTATGAGAGAACGAGCATGATGAATAGTAGAGGGTTAAAGGTTAGGGGGAATAAGCGTAAATCGAGAGAATGTCGCTAGTAAGTAAATTAAATTTGAAAAAAGGGCTTGAGAAATAGGTCTCAAGCCCTTGTTTTAATTTCCACGTTTTTTCAAAATTAATTCCTTAATAGGGCTTTTCCAATCAATTTTACTATGAGGATAACGTAATTTTACTTGTTTTTGAATGTATTCGAAATCCTCTAAAGTCAGTCCTTGTAATTCATTGGTTGACTTTGACCAAATAAAGATGGAGACTACTTCAAAGGAATTTGTTGTTGTTCCTAAATATTTTTCTCCTTCAAATAAAGCACCTTTGTACGTAAGCAGAAAGTTTTTTCGTACATTTTCCTTATCATCTAAAAAATAAAACTGCTTTTGTTCAAGTGCTAATTCAAGCTTTCGTTTTGGGTTAAATAAATACTTAAAACCTGTATATAGGAGAAATACAATAAGGACGATTAACAATAAACGTAGTAATATGACAATCATCGTAAAACCCCTCCTGAGGGCAATTTTTCTTATATACGAATAATAGGTCGAAAAGGTTCCATGTTTTTATAAATTTGTTATAATTTTTTTATACTATCAGAAAGTATAAAAATTTTATGGATGATAGTATAAGTAAAACTACGACTTTCGCCATTAGGACTTGGCGATAAGCCAAGTTTTTCTAAAAGAATGAACAATGTTGGAGGAATACTTCATGAATTTTTCAGTACTATTTAACATGCAACAGGAATTGGATGCAAGAATACAATCACAACATAATCTTGAAAATGAAAATTTGGTCGACCGTAAAATACTTGCCTTATTAGTTGAAATAGGCGAGTTAGCAAATGAAACTAGATGTTTTAAATTTTGGAGCCTAAAGCCACCTGCCCCTACTAATATCATATTAGAAGAATATGTAGATGGTATTCACTTTATCCTGTCCCTAGGATTAGAAATGAAAATAGATACAAATATGAGCTTCGAAGATCGTGAATCAAGTAAAACATTAACAGAGCAATTTTTAATCGTGTATGAAACAGTTTCAATTTTTAAACATGATCCATCCGTTTCTAACTATAAAATCATGTTTGAGGAGTATTTATTACTTGGGAAATTATTAGGTTATACTTCAGAGCAAGTAGAAAAAGCATATGTATCGAAAAATGAAGTGAATCACAAACGACAACAACAAGGATACTAATAATCAAGTTGTTTTCTTACTTTATAACCTTTATTGTATAATAAATACGATTGTAATTGAAGGAGGCCTACATAATGAAGAAGCTAGATGAAACATTAACAATGCTTAAAGATTTAACAGATGCAAAAGGTATTCCTGGTAACGAGCGAGAAGTTCGTGAAGTAATGAAAACATACATATCTCCATATTCAGATGAAGTTGTAACAGATCATTTAGGAAGCTTAATTGCTAAAAAGGTTGGACAAGAAAACGGTCCCAAAATTATGATTGCTGGTCACTTAGATGAAGTTGGTTTTATGGTGACACAAATCGATGATAAAGGATTTCTTCGTTTTCAGACAGTAGGTGGCTGGTGGTCACAAGTTATGTTGGCGCAGCGCGTAACGATTGTTACAAGAAAAGGTGAAGTTACAGGTGTTATAGGCTCTAAGCCTCCACATATTCTTCCTCCTGAGGCGAGAAAAAAGCCAGTTGAAATTAAGGATATGTTTATCGACATTGGTGCATCAAGTCGTGAAGAGGCAATGGAATTTGGTGTCATGCCTGGTGATCAAGTTGTTCCTTATTTTGAGTTCACTGTCATGAAAAATGAGAAGATGCTACTTGCAAAAGCTTGGGATAACCGAATTGGCTGTGCTATCGCTATTGATGTATTAAAAAACTTAAAAGATACGGATCACCCGAATGTAGTATATGGTGTAGGTACTGTGCAAGAAGAAGTTGGTCTGCGCGGAGCTCGTACATCAGCTAATATGATTCAGCCTGATATTGCCTTTGGTGTTGACGTTGGAATTGCGGGGGATACTCCTGGAATCTCTGATAAAGAAGCAGCTAGTAAAATGGGTGAAGGTCCTCAAATTATTCTTTATGATGCTTCCATGGTCTCACATAAAGGTTTGCGGGATTTGGTGACAGATACGGCTGATGAACTGAATATACCGTATCAATTTGATGCAATTGCAGGTGGTGGTACAGATTCAGGTGCTATTCACATCTCTGCAAAGGGTGTTCCAGCACTATCGATCACAATCGCAACCCGCTATATTCATTCACATGCAGCGATGTTACATCGTGATGATTATGAAAATGCTGTTAAGCTTATTACTGAAGTGATTAAACGATTAGATCGTGAAACGGTCAATAAGATTACTTTTGAATAAAAATGCTGGGGGAATATTCCCCCAGCATTTTTATTGTACATTTTTACTAAGACCTTGC
The DNA here is from genome assembly GCA_035645575.1 of Metabacillus sp. Lineage (GTDB taxonomy): Bacteria > Bacillota > Bacilli > Bacillales > Bacillaceae > Metabacillus. The sequence goes on along the minus strand of DASQMK010000553.1, from coordinate 510 downwards.
TCTAGTGTTGTTAGCATCTCTTTCTTATCATCTTCATTTGCATTTTGCCAAATGACTTCGAAGAGAACGCCTAAACCAGGCAGCATTTTTTCTTCACCACTTTGAATGGCGTCTACAATTGTGTCTTGTAGTTGATCCTGAGTATTTCCTGAAACATTTGTTATTACTGCATGACGAAGATTTAAGTTCAATGTACGTGCACTCCTTTTTAAAGATAAATGGAAAATATTGTGTTTTAGCTAATATTTAGTGATGAAAATATAAGCTTTTAATTATAGAATTTGTTAATTACCTAAGAATTATGTATGATTGGAAAGAGAAAATGGAATAGTTTATAAAGGGAGTATGAAAGTGGATCGAATTGAATCTGTGAAAAATCCAAAAGTAAAGCAATGGAAGAAGTTACATACGAAAAAAGAGCGAGAAAACACTGGAACGTTCATTATAGAAGGGCTCCACTTGGTTGAAGAAGCTCTAAAAAATAAAGAAATGATCAAAACTCTTATTGTT
>DASQMK010000552.1:0-17555 GCA_035645575.1 Metabacillus sp. | reverse complement strand
GTATCATTTATTGCTCTAGTAGAATGTGGACTGAAAGACTCGCTCAAATTCTTATTGATTCGGGGATCGAACAGGTTGCATACTATCATGGCGGAATGGAGCAGGAACAGCGAATACTGATACAACAGCAATTTTTGTTTGATCAATTAAAAATCGTATGTTGCACAAATGCTTTTGGAATGGGAATAAACAAAGGAAATATTCGGTATGTCATTCATTTTCATTTTCCTTCTCAGCTCGAATCTTACATGCAAGAAATAGGAAGAGCGGGTCGTGACGGTCAAAAGAGTGTTGCAATCACTTTAGTAACAGACACAGATTATGAAATACCAAAAACATTAGTTGAATCCGAGTTTCCGTCATTTGATGAATTAAGCAGGACTATCCATTTTTTACAAAATAAGCACAAACCTTCCTTTGAATTAATCCAACAATGGTGTGGATTAACAGAAACACAATGGAGATATGTTGAACATGTTTATGACAAGCTTTTACATAGAACCATGGCTACTGAGCAAATGATTTCAACCATTTGGGAGGAAATAGAAAACAGAATTGCGATGAAACATCATAAGTTAACTGAAATGTGTATGTGGTTAACTACTAAAGGTTGCAAAAGAAAAAAACTGCTGGCCTATTTCGACGAAATCTATGTTGATCAAGTTGACAATTGCTGTGATGCTTGTGGGATTGATATGGACTGGTATTATGAAGAACAGAAAAGTAATGAAAATGGGCAAGTAATAAATTGGCAAGAAGAATTAAAGTTGATTTTTGGCAAGGCGAGTGATTAGAAGTTGTTAAAAAAACAAAATGAGCTAATTAAACAATTAACAGACAAGCAAATTGTTCAAAATTTATATTTCACCCAATTTTTACTAATAGTTATTTCATTTATCATAGGGATATTTTTATTTCGAGATGTACGGGATTTTTTACACCTTTTTCATATACGTGATCTTCGTTTTATATATTTTGGAACAGGTACTGCTTTATTGGTCATTATTGTAGATTTTTTCATCTTTAAATTAGCACCAAAGGATCTTGTTGATGACGGCGGAATAAATGAAAAGCTTTTTGAGAAAAGATCCATTCCACATATTATTTTCTTAACAGCTTTAATTGCTGTTTCAGAGGAAATTTTGTTTAGAGGTGTGATTCAATCTCATTTTGGAATATGGATTGCTAGTCTCATTTTTGCCGTATTGCATTTTCGATATCTTTCAAGATGGCTCTTATTTTTCATGGTTATATCAATTAGTTTCTTATTAGGTGTTGTATATGAGATGACAGAAAACCTCTACTCAACGATTTTAGCTCATTTTTTGATTGATTTAGTCTTTGCTATTCAAATAAGGGTGCAATATGTTAGAGGGGTGATAAATAATGAGTGATGTTGAAAAACGTTCAGATCAAGCAGAGGGCTTAAGAACAAGAATGATTGACGAATACAAACAAGAGTATGGAAAATATCCGCCTCGAAGTGAGATTCATAAAGGTACAGACAAAAAGAGAAAGTTAAAAATGAAATACCCAATTATTAGTATTTTGGCTTTGTTTTTTATCCTCCTACCCGTTTTTATCTATCTATATTATGGCTCACAAGAAGATCAAAGTTCGAGTGAAGAAACGATTGTTGGTGAAGAAAGAGTGTATATTTCAAAAATTCAACAATCAAATAATCAATCGTTAGAAACGAGTGAACCACAGAATATCACTGAGGATGTTGAAATAGATGAAGAGGAAAATACTGAGCAAGCGAATGTTGACGTAGAATCAGAGGAATCCTTATCAAATATAGAAACAACTGAGAAACAAAATGATGCAAAGGTTGTAAACTCATCAAGTTCTTCCAATGAATCGAATCAAACAGAAGATAAAGATCAGGTAGAACAGTATAGAGAGATAAAAACACATAAAGTGGCAGCTGGAGAAACACTGTTTAGCATTGCGATTAAATATTATAATAGTCGATCAGGAGAGGACATCATTAGAGAATATAATCATTTTAATGGGAATGAGATTTTTGAAGGTCAAATTTTAAAAATTCCTATTAAATAAACAAACGTACCTATTGAAATAGTTCATAACTATATGGACGACCTCATACAATGATAGTACATAAAGTATCGTTGTACGAGGGGAAGTGACCATGATCGAACCAAGTATTCAACTTCTAAAAAACCATACTGATGAGCCTACAAAACAAATGCTCGATCATTTAGTTGACCGTAAACGAAAATATGAAAAATATAAAAACAAATGTTTTAATGCTCAATTTTTTACGTTTGTCTTAATAATGGCCTATATCGTTTATCTTTATGCTTTTATTATTAAACCAACCGGTGGTCAAATCGATGTTGTTTTTCATATGATCTTTGATAATGAATTTCATATATTTTTTATATTGCTTATTGTAGGCGGTTATGCAACTGCCCAGTATTTTAAGAAAAAAGAAGATAAAGCTGAAACAGAATATCATAATCTAAGATGTGAAGTGATTAGAAAAAGTACAGATCTTTGGCCACAGCCAGCCCAATGGAAAAATAGACATGAGGTTTTTACGATGATGAAAAGAGAGTTTGATATTAATTTATTTCATGAAAGTAAGTAGTTCAATCACATATTGTTATCTTTTTATAACCCCTTCTTTCACTTTATAGAAAAGAAGGGATTTTTTGTATATAATAGTCATATTGCTTTTTCAAGGAAGGAATGAGGTGATGGTGTTGGGGACTATATTGCCAGTCTTGTGTGTTATCACATTGGGATTCGTAATTGTGATGTTAATCATTATGCTTTTAAAAGCGAAAGAAAATCGTGTTTCGATTCACCATATTGAATTTGATAACTTCCCGACTCATTTGGATTCTCTAAAGATCTTTTTTATATCTGATATTCATAGAAGAACAGTGACAGATCAATTATTAGAAAAAATACCTGATAAAGTTGATGTTGTTATGATTGGTGGCGATTTAACAGAATCAGGTGTTCCATTTTCTAGGGTCGAGCAAAATATACGGGCTCTAAGAAGTCTTGCACCTGCCTATTTTGTATATGGGAACAATGATTATGAAGTTAACCAAAAAAGCTTTGAGGATATTTTAGAAAAAAATAATGTACATATACTAAAAAACTCATATGAGGAGATTTCATCATCACCAAGCGGCAGAATTGTGTTATTAGGTATTGAAGATATGAGCAATGAGAGAGATCGATTAGATGTAGCCTTAAATGACCCAAATCAAGTAGAAACAGATTTTAAAATATTATTAAGTCATAATCCGGATATTTATCACAAGATTAGTCAAAACGATCGTATTTCTCTAGTGTTGAGTGGGCATACTCATGGTGGACAAATCCGCTTTCTTGGTTGGGGGTTATACAAAAAAGGAAGCTTTCAATCTCTAAGAAACGCAAGGCTTTTAGTTAGCAACGGGTATGGAACAACAGCTTTGCCTTTAAGGTTAGGTGCACCTGCAGAAGCACACTATCTTCATTTATCGAGAAAATTATTGTTATAAAAAGTTTTATCCATGCTTTGTTATACGACAATTACCATGCTAACTTTAGCATGGTTTATTCATTTGTTATACAAAGTTTACGCAAAATGAAACTTTCGATATAATTTTCATATAGTGTATGTAATGGGGGCGAATCATGTCAAATCACGAAGGAATATACAATATTAAGGCAGTTTCAAAGTTGCTTGGCATTCAAGCTGGAACATTAAGAGCCTGGGAAAGAAGATATAACATGATTGCACCTATTAGAAATGAATCAGGTCACCGCTTATACACTGAGGACCATATCAAAACACTTAAATGGTTGATAAGTAAAGTAAGCAGCGGTTTTACAATAAGTCAAGCCGTAAATTTACTTGAAACAAATCAAGTTAGTTTACATGAGAGTTCTGAGATAAATGTAGAAGGTGGCTTAATCGATCGATCCATGAACTTAGTGGACGAGCTATTCCTCGCCCTTTTTCAATTTGATGAAAATAAAGCGCATGACCTTTTAAATAAAGCATTTAGCATTTATTCAATTGATAAGGTTGTGATTGAAATATTAGGTACACTGATAGTGAAAATTGGAGACATGTGGGAGTCTGGGGAAATGACAACAGCCCATGAACATTTTGCATCTTCATTTTTACGATCACGAATAGGAATGATTTTACACACATTACCATTAGATGGTTTCTTGCCCAAAGTGATTGCTGTTTGCGGACCAGATGAAACCCATGAATTAGGTTTATTAATTTTCACTTTATTTTTAAGAAGAAAAGGTTTTAAAGTCATTTATCTAGGTGGAAGCATTGCAGAAGGAGACATTGACATCGTATTAAAGGAAGTAAAACCGGAATTCTTATTTTTATCATGTACATTGGTTGAAAATTTAAAAAAGACATTAGAACTTGTCGATCATCTCTCAGTAACATTTAATCAATTAAAAATAGGACTAGGTGGTAAAGCATTTGGTAAAGAAACCTCTTCTATACTTGAACCATATGAAAGTTATTTAGTAGGTGATGACAAACGACAATGGGAAAAGTGGCTAAAGGAAAAATTAGGAGTATAAACACGTGAAAAATAGCCATGTATACATTAAGAAAAATTTTGAACCATCTCATATAAAAATCATACTATGATCTATATAGAGCGGTCTCACGGCAGGAGGGTATGGGATGCGGCTAGAGCGGCTGAACTATGATAAAATAAAAATCTTTTTAACGACAGATGATTTACGAGACAGAGGATTAACAAAAGAAGATTTATGGAAAGACTCTTTAAAGGTTCATCAATTATTCAGGGATATGATGAACGAAGCAAGTGTTGAATTAGGGTTTGAGGCACATGGACCTATCGCTGTTGAGGTTTATTCACTTCATGCTCAAGGGATGGTAGTCATTGTCACAAATAGTCAAGAAACCGAAGAATCTGAAGATGATTTTTCGGATGAATATATTGAGATGCAAGTAAAGGTGGATGAAAGCTTTGATATTATTTTTGAATTTGAATCATTTGAAGCATTAATTCAACTTTCACGCTACACCTATCATCATAACATTCAAGATGGAGTGGTCATTTATTTCCAAGATCGATATTACTTATTGTTAAATGATGAACAGCCGGTTAATATTGATGATCTTGTTTCAATCTTAGCTGAATACGGCAGTCCCTCTACGTTAACAGTCCATAGATTAAAGGAATATGGAAAAATACTTTTACAGGAAAAAGCAATGGCAGAAATATATCATTACTTTTTAGAAAAGTAAAAATCATCTGGGTGAATTTAACCTTGTTGTCTCAACTATTAAAGAGACTATATATCTGGTTAAATTCACCTTTTTTATATTACCAGAAAGTATAAAAGGTTTATGGATGGTAGGATACCATAAAATAAAAGAACTTGATAGCAAGCTGGGTTTTTCTTGTCTATAATATAAATAATGAATTGTTTTCATGATTAGATTAAAACTATATCTTAATTAGTGAGTTTGGTATAACGTTTTCATGATTGTATGAAATTGTGATAATTATCGTTTTTCTGCTTTGCATAAGAGCCCTGAAAGTGTATACTATGTCATGAAAGGTGGACATTCTTTCATTTACTGATTAGATTTAGGAGGTTAACTTTAATGGTAGCCGAGAAAAACACCGATGCACAAAATGATAAATTAGATGTGTTAAAATCAACCCAAACGGTGATACATAATGCCCTTGATAAACTAGGGTATCCTGAAGAAGTATATGAATTATTAAAAGAACCGATTAGATTAATGACAGTGAAAATACCAGTTCGTATGGATGACGGATCTGTGAAAATTTTCACAGGTTACCGTGCTCAACACAATGATGCTGTTGGTCCTACAAAAGGTGGCATAAGATTTCATCCTAATGTAACAGAAAAAGAGGTAAAAGCACTTTCTATTTGGATGAGTTTAAAATGTGGGATCGTTGATCTTCCATATGGTGGAGGTAAAGGTGGCATTGTTTGTGACCCAAGAGACATGTCCTTTAGAGAGCTAGAACGTTTAAGTCGTGGCTATGTTCGGGCGATTAGTCAAATTGTTGGTCCAACAAAAGATATTCCTGCTCCTGACGTATTTACTAACTCACAGATTATGGCTTGGATGATGGATGAATACAGCCGTATAGATGAATTTAATTCCCCTGGTTTTATCACTGGTAAACCACTTGTATTAGGAGGATCACATGGACGTGAGTCTGCTACTGCAAAGGGTGTAACGATATGTATACGGGAAGCAGCTAAGAAAAAGGGAATTAAACTCGAAGGTGCAAGGGTTGTTGTTCAAGGTTTTGGAAACGCGGGAAGCTATCTTTCAAAATTTATGCATGATGCAGGGGCTAAAATCGTTGGGATATCAGATGCATATGGTGGTCTGCATGACCCGAATGGCTTAGATATTGATTATCTATTAGACCGTCGTGATAGCTTTGGTACAGTGACAAAGCTCTTCAACGATACAATTACGAATAAAGAATTACTTGAACTTGACTGTGATATTTTAGTACCAGCAGCAATTGAGAATCAAATTACTGAGGAAAATGCCGCTAATATTCGTGCAAGTATCGTTGTAGAAGCAGCAAATGGCCCTACAACCCTTGAAGCAACAAGAATTCTATCAGATCGGGGAATATTGCTAGTTCCAGATGTATTAGCTAGTGCTGGTGGTGTAACTGTCTCTTATTTTGAGTGGGTTCAGAACAATCAAGGTTATTATTGGACCGAAGAAGAAGTAGATGAAAAGCTTGAACAAGTGATGGTTAAATCATTTAATAATATTTACGAAACAAGCCAAAATCGCAGAATTGATATGCGTTTAGCTGCCTATATGGTAGGAGTTCGAAAAATGGCTGAAGCGTCAAGATTTAGAGGCTGGATTTAAAGCAATGTTAAACAATTAGAGACGGTGACTTTAGTGTGTCTAGCTACTTTATTCAATTTTTAGTTCTGTAAAAAGTACTAAGAAATTGTTTTAATGGCTTGATGTTACTAAGAGTCAGTCTCTTTTTTGTTGTGTTAAAGTGAACTTCCATCAGTGGGAGGTTCTTCATCCTCCAACGATGGTTAGTTGAACCAATCGGACCTTTAAGGGCAATCCCCTACCTTCTTTGTAAACTCAGAAGCTGGAGGAGAGGGTTATACTGTCCGTTAAGAGTGGGATTAAAGATGTAGTACATACATAAAGCCATAAGTTTTACAAAATAGGGTATGGGAGTGAATGGACTTGATTAAAGAGGAAACAATTATTGTTGGTGGCGGTCCATGTGGATTATCAGCAGCAATCGCCCTTTCAAAGTTAGGAAATAAACCATTAGTTATTGAAAAAGGCAATATTGTAAATGCGATCTATCATTACCCAACACATCAAACGTTTTTTAGTTCGAGTGAAAAATTAGAAATTGGTGATGTTCCATTTATTACAGAAAATCGTAAACCTGTTCGAAATCAAGCATTGGCATATTATCGGGAAGTTGTTAGAAGGAAAGATTTAAGAATTAATGCTTTTGAAAAGGTTGAAAAAGTGGAGAAAAAAGCTGACCAACAGTTTATTGTGACAACGAATAAAGAGGTTTACGAGACGAAACAAGTAGTCATTGCAACAGGGTACTATGATCATCCAAACTTTTTAGATATACCTGGTGAGAGTTTGCCAAAGGTATTTCATTATTTCAAAGAAGCTCATCCATATTTTGATAAAGATGTAGTTGTGATTGGTGGTAAAAATTCCAGCGTTGATGCAGCTTTGGAGCTAGTAAAAGCAGGTGCAAGGGTAACGGTTTTATACCGTGGTAATGAGTATTCTCCAAGTATTAAACCATGGATCTTGCCGGAATTTGAATCACTTGTTAGAAATGGAACGATTACAATGGAATTCCAAGCTAACCTTCTTGAAATATTTGAGGATTCAATTGTATATAATGTAAAGGGAGAAACGAAAACAATTAAAAATGATTTTGTCTTTGCGATGACTGGATATCATCCTGATCATGATTTTCTAAAGAAAATGGGAGTTACAATAGATCCAGAATCAGGAAGGCCTACTTTTAATCCGGAAACAATGGAGACGAATATTAAAGGGATATTTATTGCAGGTGTTATTGCGGCAGGTAATAACGCAAATGAAATCTTTATTGAAAATGGCCGTTTTCATGGGGAATTAATTTTTGAAGCTTTACGTAATAATAGATAAAGGAAGAGAGAGATACTAGCCATCTCTCTCAATAATCATTATGTTGAAAAAATCGCTTCAAGCTCATCTCGCTTATTTGTCGTTTCAAGTGCAATCATCAGCTTAATTCTTGCTTTTTGTCCATTTAAACCATTGCTGAAGATTAAGCCCAATTCTTTTAATTGTCTTCCTCCACCTTCATAACCATAAACATCTTGAGCAATTCCATTAAAGCATCGGGAAACAAGAACAATTGGTATGCGCTTTTCTAAAAGACTTTTTAAGCCTGGTAACATCATCGGCGGTAGATTTCCTTGTCCTAATGCTTCAATAACTAAACCATCTGGATTTAATTGCTCAATCCCCTTTAAAAGACTGCTATCCATTCCAGCAAAAGCTTTAATTAAAAACACATTTTTATTTAAAGTAGATACATGTAATGCTTTATTCGCAATAGGTGTGTGGTGAAAGAATACACCTGCTTTACTAACAATGCCAATTGGTCCGTATTGTGGACTCTGAAATGTTGCTATATTACTTGTGTGAGTTTTTGTCACGTTTTTTGCAGTATGAATTTCATCGTTCATGACAACAAGTACTCCCAATGACTTGGCATGATCTGCCACTGCTACTTTTATGGCTGATAGTAAATTATAAAGTCCATCAGAGCCTATTTCATTGCTTGATCTCATTGCACCTGTTAAGACAACCGGTATTGTTAATGAGAGTGTAACATCGAGAAAATAAGCTGTCTCTTCTAATGTATCGGTTCCATGCGTAATTACGACTCCATCTAAGTGTTTGGTTTTGCTCTCTTCTTCTATAAATGTTTTTAGATGAAGCATGTTTTCTGGTGTTATATGTGGTGAAGGTAAGTGAAATAATTCTGTCGTTATGAGATTAATGTCTGGTAATTCTTTAAGATGATCCATGAGGGGATTCGTTTTTCCTGGCTTTACTTCTCCAGTTTTATGGTCCTCTTTCATTGAAATTGTACCGCCTGTATGAATAAGTAATATGTTTTTTTTCATAGATGCCAAACTCCTTCAAAAAATAGTAAAATTCTTGTATTTACGACATTCTGACATTTCCAATTTTACGATATCGTGATACGATAAATAAAGTGAATTCTATCATATTATTAATTTTGTATAAATAGTAAATAATAGGATCATAAAGTTATTAATGGAAAAGAGGCCTGTGAATGATTGCAATTATTTCTGCGGGCATTGCCCCAGGTCTTGCTTTATTAAGTTATTTTTATTTGAAAGATCAGTATGAATCTGAGCCTGTACCTTTAGTACTGCGCTCATTTATTTTTGGGGCTCTGCTCGTTTTTCCAATTATGTTTATCCAATATGTATTAGATGTTGAAGCTGTCTTTGATTCACAGTTTTTATATACCTTAGTTGCAGTTGGTTTTTTAGAGGAATTCTTTAAGTGGTTTATATTATTTTTTACAATTTATCAACATATCCATTTTAATGAACATTATGATGGAATAGTTTATGGGGTGGCAGTATCTTTAGGATTTGCTACTTTAGAAAATATTTTATATTTATTTGCAAATGGTGTTGAACATGCATTAGGACGTGCAATACTACCTGTTTCAAGTCATGCTCTATTTGGTGTTATAATGGGGTATTATTTAGGAAAAGGTAAATTTACGGTACGGGAGCACCGTCCTAAATGGATTTTAATGTCATGCACAATTCCAATTTTATTGCATTCAATTTATGATTCAATCCTTTTAAGTTATCTAAACTGGGAATATACTATGGTCCCATTTATGTTATTTCTTTGGTGGTTTGCTCTCCACAAAGCGAAAAAAGCTAGAATTAAATTAATTGATAATAAGCTGCCCTAGGGTAGCTTATTTTTTTGTTGCAAAGTATGAGTATGAGAAAAACTCAGAGTTATTTAAAGACTAAGTAATAGTTAAGTTTTTCTAATCATTTTTTCTTAGCAATATAGTTATGGACTTTGAAAATAGTTAATCGTTTTTTAGATGAATAAAATACCAAAGACTACAAAAAATACATTTAAGCAACTACATCTACTTGAGGAGGCAGCAACATGAAAAACATGCGCATAATGATGATAGTTGTCGTCATGACGTTTACTACTATCACATATCAGTTTTTTTCAGAACATACCCCTGCGGCACATGCTTTTTCAGAACAAATCATACAAAGAGGTGCAACGGGTAGTGATGTAATCGAATTACAAGCAAGATTACAGTATAACGGATATTATCATGGACCAATTGATGGAGTTTACGGCTGGAGTACGTATTGGGCGGTAAAAAACTTTCAAGATATGTTTGGTTTAGAGGAAATTGATGGATTAGTTGGTCAGAAAACGAAGGATATGTTAGCAAGATCAACAAAATTCTATCGTGATTTTGTTTACGAACAGATTAATCAAGGTAGAAAATTTACTCACTATGGCGGAGTACCATTAGATATTCAATCAGCACCAACAGAACAAGAAATACAGAAAGCTAGTCAAATTGCAGAGCAAAGAAAAATAGAGCAAGAAAAGCAATACAAAGCACAGGCAAACAATAAACAGCAACAACAACATCAGCAGCAAGAGCAGCAAAGACAACAGCAAGAACAGCAACAAAAACAGCAGCAAGAACAGCAAAGACAACAACAGGAACAGCAACAAAAAAATCAGCAAGAGCAGCAAAGACAACAGCAGGAACAACAACAAAAAAATCAGCAAGAGCAGCAAAGACAACAGCAAGACCAACAGCAAACCAATCAAAATGAGCAAGCTCAACAGCCGCCACAACAAGAAACTGAAGCCGAACAGCAACAAAAGGATTCTGCTGCTGTTAATATGCCAGGGGGATTTTCTCAAAATGACATACAGTTAATGGCAAATGCAGTTTATGGAGAAGCAAGGGGTGAACCATATATCGGTCAGGTTGCTGTCGCTGCGGTTATTCTTAATCGTGTAAATAGTCCGACATTCCCTAATACAGTTTCAGGAGTAATCTTTGAACCACTTGCTTTCACTGCAGTTGCTGATGGACAAATTTGGTTAACGCCTAATGAACAGGCAAAAAAAGCTGTCCTTGACGCAATAAATGGATTTGATCCGACCGAAAGTGCTCTCTATTATTTCAATCCAAATACAGCTACAAGTTCTTGGATTTGGGGCAGACCGCAAATTAAACGTATAGGGAAACACATTTTTTGTAAATAGAAGGGGTGACGACTTATGATACGTGGGATTTTAATAGGTGTTTTATCAATAGCGGTTCTCGGTTCCGCATATTGGGGATATAAAGAACATCAAGAGAAAAACGCAGTCCTCATTCAAGCAGAAAACAATTACCAGCGTGCATTTCATGATTTATCGTATCGAGTTGATCAACTACATGATAAGATTGGTGCAACGCTAGCGATGAATACAAGACAGTCCTTATCACCGGCACTTGCAGATGTCTGGAGAATAACATCGGAAGCACAATCCGATGTTGGACAACTACCATTAGCATTAATGCCTTTTAATAAAACAGAAGAGTTTTTAGCAGGAATAAGTGATTTTAGTTATCGAGCAGCTGTTCGTGACCTTGAAAAAGATCCATTAACAGAAAAAGAATATGAAACGCTTAAATCAATGTATTCAAAAGCAGCAGATATTCAAAAAGAACTTCGTAATGTTCAGAACCTTGTACTGGATAATAATCTAAGGTGGATGGATGTTGAGCTTGCTTTAGCATCAGGCCAGAAACAGGCAGACAATACAATAATTGATGGTTTAAAAACGGTGGAAGAGAATGTGAAAAGCTACTCTGAGACAGATTTTGGGGCAACGAAAACATCAACAAATACACTAGCGGGTTTTGAAAAGTTAGAAGGCAAGGAAATAAGTAAAAAAGAGGCTGCAACAGTAGCAAAGAAGTTTGTTGAAAACGTTGTAGCTGATATTAAAGTAACAGAAAACGGTGAAGGGTCTGATTTTGGTTTCTATAGTGTGTCAATGGATGACAAGGAGCAGAAAGTCGATATTAATATGGATATTACAAAAAAAGGTGGATATCCAATTTACTTAGTTCAAAATAGAGAAATTAAAAATAAAAAAATAAGTCTTAATCAAGCAACAGAGCATGCAAGTGATTTTCTTAAAAAACATGGTTTTAAAGATTTAGATCTTTTCGAAAGTGCACAATATGATAATATTGGTGTTTTCTCATTTGTATCAGTTATAGACGGTGTAAGAATCTATCCAGATGCTATTCGAATGAAAGTAGCGTTAGATAATGGTGAGGTTATTGGTTTTTCAGCGAGAGACTATCTTGCTGCACACAAACAGAGGGAAATTCCAAGTCCAAAGATTTCAAAAGCAGAGGCTTCAAAAATGCTTAATCCAAGTCTAGATGTTCAAGAAGATCGATTAGCAATTATTCCAAATGAATTTGGTGAGGAAGTTCTATGTTATGAATTTCTAGGAACAATTGAGAATGATACGTATCGGATATTTATAAATGCTGAAAATAGTAGAGAAGAAAAAGTGGAAATGTTAAAAAATCCAGAGCCGATTTTCCAAGAAATATAAGAAATCAGAAGGATACCCATTCAATGAAATAGGGTATCCTTCTTTAATTTAATTGATTTATTAATGACCATATTCTTTAGATATATATAATATCGATTTGTCCCCTTGCGCATCGGATTTGTCCATGCTTTAATAAGTAAGAGAGTACTTAGAGAGAGTGATTATGTGCTGAAAATCGGGGATGTCATTACTTTAGAGACTAAAGGTGAAAAATTAGAAAGATTAAGGTGTAAACTCGTTGAAAGAAAAGGTAATAAGCTTTTTATTGATTATCCCATTAATGTAGATACGGGGCGTACAGCTTTTTTAATCATTGGAACTGAATTGAACGCTTCATTTGTTTTAAAAGAAAATGTCTATCGATTTCAAACCGAAGTAACAGGTCGAACCAAGGAAAATATTCCGATGATTTCCCTAACTTATCCTGGTGACGATCAGCTCATACGTATACAAAGAAGGCAGTTTGTTAGAATTAATACGAACTTGGATGTTGCGGTACATCCTATAGAAAATGAGTTTCTAGCTTTTACTGCCGTTACATCAGATATAAGTGCTGGGGGTACAGCTTTACTTCTTCCTAAAACTACAAACCTAAAAAAAGGTCAAGAAATTTTGATATGGATTGCTCTACCTTTTCAAAAAGATCAAATGGAATACATTAAGGTAAAAGGGAAGATTATTCGATTTATCCCGGCAGATCATGAGTTATACGTGAAGGCTCCGATTCAATTTTTAAATATTAACGAAGAAACGAGACAAACCTTGCTTCAATTTTGTTTTAACCAACAAATTCAATTTCGTAGAAAAGGTCTTATAAAAGAATAAATATCGGTATTTTTATACATACTAGTAAGAAAATACCGGAGTTGAATCGTTATGGAACGAATTGAGCGTATATTAATTAAATTAATAGTTATACAATTCATAGCATTAGTTTGTTCACAGCTTTTAATCCAAAATGCTAATGTTCAACCTTATCTATCTCGTGTTGTTCAGTATGAGGGTGTTAATAAAATTACGATAACTGAGTGGCTAGAAACATTTAGTCAATAACATGATGCAGGTGTCTTTTGGCCTGCTTCATTTGTTTGTCTATTTTTATAAAAAGGCTATATTAACTATTCTTAATTTTTGGCACTTTGCTGATGATAGAAAGTACTTGATGAGAATTTAACAGACATATTTAACTTTAATATTTAAATGTTATAAGGTAGCCAAATATGTTCTCATTATACGAACAAGGGAAAACTACTAGACTAAAAACCTATTTGGAGGAAAAAATGAAATTGAAAAAAATATCAGTTGCAATTGATGGACCTGCTGCAGCAGGAAAAAGTACAGTTGCTAAAATAATTGCAGAGGATTATTCATATATATACATAGATACTGGTGCAATGTATCGTGCCCTTACGTTTAAAGCAATACAAGAAGGTGTGGACTTAAAAAATGAAAATCAAGTAGCCGATGTGCTTTCACGCATTCCAATTGAGCTTCTTCCTTCTGACGATGGACAAATTGTCATGGTTAATGGTGAGGATGTTACCGGTGTAATTCGTACAAATGAAGTAACTAATAATGTATCATATGTTGCTATGCATCCATTGGTTAGAGAGGAAATGTTAAAGCGACAACGCCAGCTGGCTTCAGAAGGTGGAGTCGTAATGGATGGACGAGACATTGGTACACATGTTTTACCAGATGCAGAACTAAAAATCTTTTTACGTGCTTCTGTTGAAGAAAGAGCAAAAAGACGACATGATGAAAATGTGAAAAAGGGATTTGCTTCAGATCTAGAACTACTCAAACAAGAAATTGCTAATCGAGATAAGCTCGATTCTGAAAGAGAGGTTGCACCTCTAAGAAAGGCAGAGGATGCGATAGAACTTGACACCACTGCTTTATCTATTCAACAAGTCGTAAAAAAAATAGAAGACTATATAGAAGAAAGGCTTTGATAACGTGTCTTTATATCCTTTTGCAAGGTCAGTTGTAGCAGGTATTTTAAAATCAACATATCGAATAAAAGTTGAGGGATTGGAGCATTTTCCTAAAGAAGGCGGAGTGTTGTTATGTACGAATCATATTAGTAATTTTGATCCTCCTGTAGTAGGAGTAACAGCTCCAAGAAAAGTATTATTTATGGCAAAAGATGAGCTTTTTAAAGTTCCAGTATTAAAACAATTATTAAATAATTTTGGGACATTTCCTGTAAAGCGTGGTGGAGGAGATCGCGAAGCACTTCGAGCAGGACTTAAGGTACTAAAGGATGGTAATGTATTAGGTTTATTTCCAGAGGGGACAAGAAGTAAAGACGGTAAACTAGGAAAAGGACAACCAGGTGCCGGATTCTTTGCACTTCGTTCTACTGCTGCTGTCGTTCCATGTGCTATAATAGGACCATATAAATCTTTTCGCACACTCCGGGTAGTCTATGGTAAACCGATAAACATGGAGGAGTACCGCGAGAAAAAAATAAGCGCAGAAGAAATGACGAATATCATCATGGGGGAAATAAACAACCTTCTAAAAAAATAAAAGAAAACGGAGACTTCTTGCTTGACAAAAAGTAACATTTATTAGAAGTTTAAAATGAAGGATTTTTTCATTTTATTTTAGGGGAAGTTAAACTCTTATATTTTTTAATAAAATGAAATCTTACATATAGTTAATCAAAAGTCGCGCAGGTTTTGACGAGGAGGTAATTGAGATGGTAGAAGAATTAAACAGTGTTCAAGTTGAAACACCTGAAGTTGGTGATGTCGTGAAAGGAATCGTGACAAAGGTAGAAGAAAAACAGGTAATTGTAGAAATTGAAAATTGTAAGCATTCTGGTATCATTCCAATCAGTGAGCTTTCAAGCCTACATGTTGAAAAAGCTTCTGATGTCATAAGCGAAAATGATGAACTTGAGTTAAAAGTTTTAAAAGTTGAGGAAGAAGCATTAGTTTTATCGAAAAGAGCTGTTGATGCAGAAAAAGCATGGGATGAATTAGTGAAAAAATATGAAACAAAAGAAATTTTTCATGCTGAGGTAAAGGATGTCGTGAAAGGCGGCCTTGTGGTTGACCTGGGTGTGAGAGGTTTTATTCCGGCATCATTAGTAGAAGCACACTTCGTAGAAGATTTCTCAGAGTATATGGGTAAATCTCTTTCTCTTATCGTAGTAGAATTAGATAAGGAGAAAAATCGTGTGATTTTATCACATCGAGCTGTTATCGAAAAAGAGCAAAATGAAAAAAAATCTGAGCTTTTAGATTCTATAAAAGTTGGATCTACAATTGAAGGAACTGTTCAACGCATAACTGATTTTGGGGCGTTTGTAGATATCGGTGGTATAGACGGATTGGTTCATATATCACAGCTATCACATCAGCATATCGATAAACCATCTGATGTTGTGCAAGAAGGACAAAAAGTTTCTGTTAAGATACTTGCTGTCGACCGTGATAATGAAAGAATTTCGTTATCAATCAAAGAAACGTTACCTGGACCTTGGGCTAACATTAAAGAAAAAGTTCAAGTTGGTGATGTTGTTGATGGTGTTGTGAAGCGTTTAGTTTCTTTTGGAGCGTTTGTTGAAATTTTTCCTGGTGTAGAAGGGCTCGTTCACATTTCACAAATATCCAACAAGCATATTGGAACTCCACACGAAGTATTAGAAGAAAATCAGCAAGTTAAAGTAAAAGTTTTAGACATAAATGAATCTGAACAAAGAATTTCATTAAGTATCCGTGAGCTTGAAGAAACAACTAAAGCAACAGATGAAGATGTTAGTCAATATCAGGCTCAAGAAGATACATCGTCCGGTTTCCAATTAGGTGAAATGATTGGTGATCAATTAAAAAAATTAAAATAATACGGTGATAAAGGTGAGTAAAAGAGCACAAAGGAAGATTGAGCATATTCAACATGCCTTGTCTACTGGACAACAACTTACGAATGGACTTGATGATATAACCTTTGTTCATCAAAGCTTACCAAACTTGTCTGTTAATGATATCGATTTATCATCTAAAGTCGGCGAACTTTTTCTAAGTTCGCCTCTTTTAATAAATGCGATGACAGGCGGCGGTGGTGACGATACAAGGATCATCAATGAAGCACTATCAAAGGCTGCAGGTGAAACGAAAATTGCAGTAGCTGTTGGTTCTCAAATGTCCGCTTTAAAAGATAAGAGTGAGAGACCCTCATATGAAATTATGAGAAAGATTAATCCTAAAGGAATAATCTTTGCAAATCTAGGAAGCGAGGCAACGATTGAGCAAGCAAAAATGGCAGTTGACATGCTTGGTGCAAATGCCTTGCAAATTCATTTAAATGTCGTTCAAGAGCTTGTCATGCCTGAAGGCGATCGGGATTTTACGGATGCTCTTAAAAGAATTGAAAACATAACAAAAAGCATCTCTGTACCAGTTATTGTAAAAGAAGTTGGATATGGAATAAATCGAGAAATGGCATCTAAATTGCTTGAAGTTGGAATTTCTGCAATAGATGTTGGAGGTTATGGAGGTACAAATTTTTCGAAAATAGAAAACCTTCGCAGACAAAGGATTCTTTCTTATTTTAATCAATGGGGTATTTCAACAGCAGCTTCTATTGCTGAAGTTCGTAGTTTAAACGGAGACATACCTATTATCGGTTCGGGTGGTATTCAAAATGCTCTTGATGTAGCTAAAGCAATAGCATTAGGTTCATCAATGGTAGGTGTTGCAGGTTATTTTTTAAAAATTTTTATTGAAAAAGGCTATGAAGATTTAGTGCAAGAAATTAAAAATATGTTAGA
>DASQMK010000551.1:0-17212 GCA_035645575.1 Metabacillus sp. | reverse complement strand
GGTTACACGAAGGATCACTTCAGAAGCGCCTAAATTTTGAACACCTAATAATTCAGGAGGCTGCACGATATCTTCATATTTATCTTGCACTTCCATTAATAACTCCTGAATCACTCGTTCTGCATGAGGAATATCACTTTCATAGGCGATACTTATATCAACAACAGCAATACTATTATTAATAGAGAAATTTGTCACTTCTGTTATACTTCCGTTAGGCAAAATATGAATTTCTCCTGTCCAACTTTTAATTTTTGTTGTACGTAACCCTATTTCTTCAACCGTTCCTTCAAATGTTGAAACTCTTATAAAATCCCCTACAGAAAACTGGTCTTCAAAAATAATAAAAAAGCCGGTAATAATATCTTTCACTAAGTTTTGTGCACCAAAACCTACTGCTAAACCCACAATTCCTGCTCCAGCAAGTAAAGCTCCTACATTAATACCTACTGTTTCTAAAACCATCATAATAGCAATGAAGTACACAACATAAGTGAGAATATTTTCAAGAAGCTTTGCCAGCGTATTTTCTCTTCTTTCGGATATTCGAATTGGTGATTTCCCGCGGAATAAAAATATTTTACTAATAGCAAGTTTACCGATACGAATAAAGACCGTAGCAATAATTAGTATTAAACAAATCTTTAATAAACCTTGTCCTAATGACATCCATAGCTCTATATCTGTTATATAATCTACAATCTGAAGCCACATTTTTTCTAGTATCTTCAATAAAATCACCCTTTACAATCAAACTGTTCCATCATTAAATCACCATTTTCATAGCCAATTATACTCCATCTACTGAAGAATTTCTTATGAAAAATTGAAAACTGAACAATTAAATATATTCCAATGTGGCGATAGAAATTATGTCTGTATAAGGCAGAAAATGATATGCAACAAGTATGACCAAGGTGAAGTATAAAAACAAAATAAAACTGCCAGCCCTTCAGACTGAACTTGTTAACTATTCCCTTGTTCGATAACGGCTTAAGATTGGATAGAGCAAGATTGTAACTAGCAAATAAAGATTAATTAACCCATACAAAGGGTATAAAATAGCGACTAAGTTTGCAAACCCAAAACGAGTAAAAGGAATCATAATGATGACTAAAATAGCTGCCATTAACCAAAAAGGCATTTTCATTATATCTTTTAACCGTGAAGCAAGGCCAAAGATACCTGATACAGCGGTTGTGTAGATTGCAAGCCAAAGCATAATGGACATAAAGAGGAAGAATCCAAATGGCGAACCTTTTAATACAGCAAAAAGAGGTATTTCATATTCTGCTAGATAATCAGACATTTGTACTAACGTTTCATTGTAAACAAATGAAATAGCGCCTAAGGTGACTCCGCTTCCTATGCTAGCGACCTTCGCTTCCTTCAAACCTTTCATTTCTTTCCCTATTGCAGCTAACACTGCGATAAGCGGTAAAATATTTAAGGCTGTAAACGTAAAAGCAGCAGGCCAATTATATTGTTTATTTAAATCTAATACCCATGAATGATGATGAGAGATATTAAAGGATAATAATGCATAAAAAAGCCCTAATACAAGCATTGGAATAACAATCGAATTTAATTTAATAATACCATTTGTGCTTCCAACAAATAGAAGAATAAGTAAGACTGCAAACACAGCAATCCCAACCCAGTATGGAATAGAAAAAGCTTCGAGTGTGGCACCTCCTCCAGCAATCATCACAATCGTTGTTGTAAACAAATACAACACAATGAGCACATCATACACATATGAAAGCTTTTTCCCTATTAACCTTTCTAAAATCGGAAAGAAATGGCTAGACTTTTCTTCATAACTAATTTTCATTATGACATAGACTGCAATCATAAAAATGACTGTAAAAATAACGATTGCCAGTCCACTTTCAAAGCCAAAAAATTCCCATAATTCTCTTCCTGACGCATATCCAGCACCAATTATTGTTCCTAAGATAAGAAACACCCATTTAATACCTGACCTCATTTTCTCACCTCTTATGGTTGTCCTAATTACAACGAACATGTATAGAATCGAATATTTCTCCGTATACTGTTACTACTATGACATGGGAGTGAATTCTATGAATCTAAAATCAGGTCTTTTTCAATCAGAAAAAAATCAAGATCGCATCCATTATGAAGATGAAAGAGCGACATCCTTTTTAACAAATATGGTTTTAGAGCATTTACCAAAACTATTCTATAAGCCTATCGTTATAATCTGTATTGGAACTGACCGTTCTACAGGAGATTGTTTAGGTCCTTTAATAGGTACAGCTATAAAAAAAGAGTTAAAGCATTTCCATGTCTATGGCACCTTAAAGGATCCTGTTCACGCAGTAAACCTAGAGGAAACTCTTCAATTTATAAAAGATAAACATCGAAACCCATTCATTATTGCTATTGATGCCTGTTTAGGCCGATTTAAAAGTGTTGGCTTTATGGAAGTAGCGAAAGGATCAATTAAACCTGGAGCTGGTGTTAACAAAGAATTACCAGAGGTCGGAGATATGCATATTACCGGAATTGTAAACATTAGTGGATATATGGAATTTCTTGTTTTACAAAATACAAGACTACACCTGGTTATGAGTATGGCTGATATCATCTCTAAAGGGATTATCGAGGCTGAAAAAGTATACCTAGAGAAGCGCATATCAGTAAGAAGGAATTGGCTAGAAAGTCAAGATTCCGCAATAAACTAACTTCATAAAGAAATCTTGCTGACTTATGAGCGAGTAAGTCGACGACAAAGGCGTAGTTGCACTATACTTAATACCGCATTTAGCCACTACGTCAAATTATTTTCTAAGTTGCTTTGTTAACGTATAAAAATACACTGCAAATAATTGCAGTGTAAATAACGTTTATGATTAAACATGATATTGAATTAGGACGATCACCGTTATGATAAGTATACTTGGTAATAGGTTGGCCACCTTTATTTGTTTCAATCCTAAAATATTGATCCCTATCGCTATGATAAGTACTCCGCCAATTGCAGTTAACTCTGCAATCAGACGTTCTAATAGAGAATCTGATAGAAATTGATGAATGACATTTGCAAACAGCGCAATTCCTCCTTGATAGAGAAATACAGGAATAGCTGAAAATAATACACCGATCCCAAGGGTACTTGCTAATACCATACTAGTAAAACCATCTATCATTGATTTTGTAAGAAGCACAGAATGGTCTTGTCTTAATCCACTATCTAATGCACCTATTATTGCCATTGCCCCCACAACAAAGATTAATGTTGCTGTTACAAACCCTTGGGCAATATTCCCAGTTTGAGATTTTCCAATCTTTTTTTCTAGCAAATTTCCTAATCCATGAAGATGGTCTTCTAATTTTACCCATTCACCTATAACGGTTCCTATAACTAAACTTACGATAACAAAAAAGAAGTCTTCACTCTTCAAAGCCATATCTAATCCTAATACAACGACAGAGAGACCAATAGCTGTCATGACTGTTTGCTTCATTTGATCAGGTATTTTTCTAAGTAATAGACCAATCATTGTCCCAAGGATAATTCCTAATCCATTCACAATACTCCCAAATAAAACCAAATCAATTACCTTCCATTCTATTTGTTTATCTATATATATCTTCAACACTGTCAATTAATATATTTAACGTACAAAAAAATACTGACTAATTTAGTCAGCGGTTTGAAATATCTATTTTATGATTGTTTATCAAGCAATTCTAAAATACGATTTAAATCATCCTGAGAGAAGAATTCTATTTCAATTTTCCCCTTTTTCTTTTGCTTCTTTATCGTAACGGATGTTCCGAAATATTCCTGTAAGAATGTTTCTCTTTCTTTTATAAATACATCTTTTTCAGGTTTTTTCTTTGTTGTTTCACGTGGAACACTGTTATTTAGCTGTTGGATGATCTGCTCTAACTGACGAACATTTAATTGTTCTTTCATTACTTTTTCAACAAGTGCATTTAATTTTTCTTTATTTTTCAGTCCTAACAATGTTCGACCATGCCCCATAGAAAGCTTACCTTCAGAAATTAGTTGCTGAATTTTTGGCGGTAATGTTAGAAGTCTAACGTGATTCGCAATATGGGGGCGACTTTTCCCTAGTCTTTTTGCCAATGCCTCTTGTGTCACATTTAATTGCTCCATTAGCTTTTGATATGCAAGAGCCTCTTCTATTGGTGTTAGATCTTCACGTTGCAGGTTTTCTAAAAGAGCTAATTCCATCATTTGCTGTTCCGTTAAATCGCGGACAACAGCGGGAATAGCAGTTAACTTCGCTTCTTTTGCAGCACGAAATCTGCGTTCCCCCACAACTATTTCAAATCCTTTTATACTTTTACGAACAATAATAGGTTGCAGGACACCATGCTGTAAAATTGATTCTTTCAGTTCATTGATTGCATCTTGTTCAAAAACCTTACGTGGTTGATATGGATTCGGACGTATTTCTTTGATCTTTATTTCTTGAACGGATTCCTCTTGTCCAACCTCCACATTTGTAAATAAAGCATTAATTCCCTTACCTAAGCCTCTAGCCATTAACAACCACTTCCTTTGCCAAATCTAAATAAACTTCTGCTCCTCTAGATCTTGGATCATAAATAATAATAGGTTGGCCATGACTTGGTGCTTCACTTAATCGAATGTTTCTTGGAATAATCGTTTTATAAACCTTGTCCTGGAAATATTTCTTCACTTCATCAATAACTTGAATACCTAAATTTGTTCTGGCATCAAGCATTGTTAATAAAACTCCTTCAATCGTTAAATCTGTATTCAAATGCTTTTGAACTAGTCGAACTGTATTCAATAACTGACTTAATCCTTCCAATGCATAATATTCACATTGAACAGGGATTAAGACTGCATCTGATGCAGTTAGTGCATTTATTGTTAACAGCCCTAATGAAGGAGGACAGTCTATAACCATATAATCATAGTTATCCTTAACAGCTTCAAGTGCCCGTTTGAGTCTAACCTCCCTCGATATCGTTGGAACTAATTCTATTTCAGCTCCGGCTAATTGGATCGTTGCTGGAATAATATCAAGGTTTTCGACTTCTGTAGGCTTAATAACGTCCTTAGCTTCTACATCGTCTACTAAAATATCATAAATACAATGCTCGACATCGGCTTTTTCAATGCCAATTCCGCTAGTTGCATTTCCTTGTGGGTCAACATCGACAAGAAGCACTCGTTTTCCGATGTAGGCTAAGCAAGCTCCCAAATTAACTGATGTAGTTGTTTTTCCAACTCCACCTTTTTGGTTTGCAATCGCAATGATTTTTCCCACGATGTCACCTACTTTCATAAACATAAGATCTGTTGTTTTTTAACAAACACCTAATACATAGAGTAGGAAATAATGTAAGAAAAGCGCAAGGCACTAAGCATTCAGCGAAAGTATAAGGAAAGTAGGAATAGAAGGTGTCCTTTTCCTTAATTTCTACTTGACTAGACCCTCAATGCAGTTATAAACGCGACGTCCTGTCGCATTAACTACACTTGTACGTCCAGTACTTCGCCTATGGCGCCTAGTGCTGGACACTAAAACTGAATACAAAATTTTGTAGTTTCTCACCTTTTTTAGAAAAAATCGGCTTATTGCCAAATCCTAATGACGAAAGCCTTAGTTTATACTATCATCCATGAAATTTTATACTTCTGATCGTACAAAAAAGAACCTTTTCACCATTTTTTTATTTTATCATGAAAAATGAAGGAAAGGTTTGAATTTTTTTGGATTTATTTAATTTAGTATTTCCCCTTAGTGAAAAGGAGATTTTGGCTATATAAAAAGTTGCATAAAAAGAAAAAAGGACTGACAAAAGCCAGTACCTAACAAACTATCCGTAGAATAGATGGTCTATTTAACATATAAATGCTTTTAGAAGTAATGAAATTATTTAGGGATTTTTATTGTAAATTGAATATATTCATCAAATTCTTCTTCTTCTGTATTCAGTTTTACACCACTATCAGCTACCATCGTTAGGGATTGACGAATTGTGTTCATAGCAATTCTTGTATCTCGACTAAATGCTTTACGCCTTGGTTTAGGCTTTGCATTATTTTTTTCAAGCAACTTTACTACCCTATCTTCTGTTTGTTTTACATTAAGCTGCTTTTGAATTATTTCCTCTAATAAAGTGTTTTGTAATTCAGGTTTTTTTAAAGGGATAAGAGCACGTGCATGACGCTCTGTAATTAATTTCTTAAGCAATGCTTCTTGTACTTCTTCTGGCAGCTTTAATAAACGTAGCTTATTTGCTATTGTTGACTGACCTTTTCCAAGCCTTTGAGCTAAAGCTTCTTGGGTAAGATTATGTAATTCTAGCAACTTCGCATAAGCTACAGCTTCCTCAATTGAAGATAATTCTTCCCTTTGTAAATTCTCTATTAAAGCAACACTTGCTGTTTCTGTATCATTGAAATCCTTTACAATCGCTGGAATAACATCCCAACCTAATGTTTGTACAGCACGCCAACGTCTTTCTCCTGCTATTAACTCAAACTTGCCGTCCACTTCACGTACGACGATCGGTTGAATGATTCCATGTGTTCGAATTGTTAATGCTAATTCCTCAATCTTTTCATCTGAAAAAACGGTACGTGGCTGGAAGCGGTTAGGTACAATATCCTTAATTTGAATCTTTTTAACCTCTTCCTTTATTTCTTCAGCTGTATTTTCCTGTTCAACTTCCTCAACAACGATTTGTTCTATTTCTTCTTTTTCTCCCAAACCGAAAAAACGAGAAAATGGATGCTTCATGAGCCTACACCACCTTTAAAAACTACCATTTTTAATATTCTATCTTTCTATCACTATTTCCTTCAAAATACTCAAAAGATCGAGTAATGTTTCATGTGAAACATCTACTCGATTGGAAGCTTATTAGGCGTTCCTGGCTTTCGTGGGTATTTTTTTGGAGTCAGCTTTTCCTTGTGAATAATGATAATTGTTCTTTCACTATTTTCCATTGGTAATTCAAATGAGTGAATTTGTTTTACGGTACCACCTAAAACACCAACTGCTTTTTCCCCTGCTTCTAGTTCTTCTTGGGCTGCCGCACCTTTCATTGCAATAAAATATCCATCTTTTTTCGCTAACGGTATACATAGTTCACTTAGAACGGATAATCTAGCAACTGCTCTTGCTGTTACAATATCATACGATTCTCTAAACTGTTTATTTTGACCGAATGTTTCAGCACGGTCATGAAATAATTGAACGTTTTGTAAACCTAGTTCTTTTGCCAAATGTGACAAAAATGTAATTCTCTTTTGAAGAGAATCTACGATAGATACATTCAAATGCGGAAAGCAAATATTAATTGGAATACTTGGGAATCCTGCACCAGCTCCTACATCACATATAGAAAGAGATTTTGAAAAATCAAAATAAAATGCAGCTGAGATAGAATCATAAAAATGCTTTAAATAAACGTCTTTTTTTTCAGTGATAGACGTTAGATTCATTTTTTCGTTCCATTCTACTAGAAGCTTAAAATATAAATCAAATTGATCCATCTGTTGCTGAGAAAGATGAATTCCTTTCTCAGCCAAACTTGATTGAAATAATGCTGTATCCATGCTCAAAACCTTTCTTTTATTGATTAGAGACTCTGGCAATTCTTCCTTGCTCAAGATAAACCAGTAAAATGGAGATATCCGCTGGGTTAACACCTGCTATCCGTGAAGCTTGAGCAACTGAAAGAGGTCGAACTTCTTTTAGCTTTTGTCTAGCTTCAGAGGCTAATCCATTTATATCATCATAATCGATATCTTCAGGAACCTTTTTATTTTCCATTTTCTTTAATTTTTCCACTTGCTGTAAAGATTTTTCAATATAACCCTCGTATTTAATCTGTATTTCAACTTGTTCCGCAACATCCTGCTCCACTTCTTTGTCAGAAGGCACAAGTTGTGCAATATGCTCATATGTCATTTCAGGACGTTTAAGTAAATCTGCCGCTTTAATTCCATCCTTCAGTTCACTTCCTCCAACTGAAAGGATAAGATTTTGCGTTTCTTGATTTGGCTTAATAATTGTAGAGGATAAACGTTCCTTTTCATCCTCAATTGCTTGCTTTTTAAGGTTGAACTTTTCGTAACGCTCTTCCGAAATAAGACCAATCTTATGACCAATATCTGTTAAACGCAAATCTGCATTATCATGGCGTAATAATAATCGATATTCCGCTCTTGACGTGAGCAAACGATAAGGCTCATTTGTACCTTTTGTAACTAAGTCATCAATAAGCACCCCGATATAAGCATCGGATCGACTTAAAATAACTTCTTCTTTTCCAAGAGCTTTTTGTGCAGCATTAATTCCTGCCATTAATCCTTGACCAGCAGCTTCCTCATATCCAGAAGTTCCATTTATTTGACCTGCTGTATATAAAGAAGAAATCGCTTTGGTTTCAAGTGTTGGCCATAATTGGGTTGGGACAATGGCATCATATTCAATTGCATAGCCCGCTCTCATCATTTGCACCTTCTCAAGCCCTGGGATGGTTTTCAGGATTTGTTGTTGAACATCTTCCGGTAAACTTGTTGATAGTCCTTGTACATAAACCTCTTGAGTATTTCTTCCTTCAGGCTCTAAAAAGATTTGGTGACGTGGTTTATCATTAAAGCGAACAACTTTGTCTTCAATTGATGGGCAATATCGTGGCCCAGTTCCTTTGATCATTCCTGAATACATTGGAGAACGATGCAGATTATCATCAATGATTTTATGTGTTTCTCCACTTGTATACGTTAACCAGCATGGAAGCTGATCTGTAATGAATTTTGTTGTTTCATATGAAAATGCTCGAGGTACTTCATCACCCGGTTGTATTTCTGTTTTACTGTAATCAATTGAATGACTATTGACACGTGGTGGTGTACCTGTTTTAAAACGAACTAAATCAAAACCTAATTCTTGTAAGTGTTCTGATAATTTAATAGAAGGCTGTTGGTTATTTGGACCGCTTGAATATTTTAATTCTCCGAGAATAATTTCTCCTCTTAAAAATGTCCCTGTCGTTAAGACAACAGCTTTTGCAAAGTATTCTGCACCTGTTTGAGTCACTATACCTTTACAAACTCCATCTTCAACAATTAGACGATCAACCATTCCTTGAAGCAAAGTTAGGTTTGGTTCATTTTCCATTGTTTTTTTCATTTCATGTTGATAGGCAAACTTATCAGCTTGGGCGCGCAGTGCTCTCACAGCTGGGCCCTTTCCTGTGTTTAACATTCTCATTTGAATATGTGTTTTATCAATGTTTTTGCCCATTTCTCCGCCTAAGGCGTCTATTTCGCGCACAACAATTCCTTTTGCAGGCCCGCCGACGGATGGATTACAAGGCATAAATGCAACCATATCTAAATTAATGGTAATGACGAGCGTTTTAGCTCCCATTCTTGCTGAAGCAAGTGCTGATTCACACCCAGCATGTCCAGCCCCAACAACAATAACATCATAATCTCCTGCATGATAGGTCATTTTGTAACCTCCTTTTTAAAAAATCTTTCTTATTTTCCTAAACAAAATTGAGAGAATAACTGATCAATTAAGCTCTCATGAACAGCATCACCAATGATCTCACCTAACTGTTCCCAACATCTTGTTAAATCGATTTGTACAATATCAATAGGTACTCCGGCATCTATTCCCATTAATGCATCCTCAATTGATGTTTTTGCAGCAGTTAATAATGCGATATGTCTAGAGTTTGATACATATGTTAAATCACCGCTTTGTACATTTCCTTCAAAAAACAAAGCACTTATTGCTTCCTCAAGCGCATCAATACCTTGTTCTTCCAGTAAGGATGTTGTCACAACAGGTCTTCCTAAAGCTAATTCTCTTACTTTATCTAGATTGATTCGTTGTTCTAAATCAGTCTTATTGACGATGACAATAACATCCATACCTTTAACGGCTTCAAAAAGCTTTATATCTTCCTCTGAAAGCTCTTCATTATAATTTAATACTAATAAAATTAAATCTGCTTCCTTTAATACTTTTCTAGAACGTTCTACACCAATTCGTTCTACAATATCCTCGGTCTCACGAATCCCCGCTGTATCGACTAAACGGAGCGGAACTCCTCTGACATTTACATACTCTTCTATGACATCCCTTGTTGTACCAGGAATATCAGTTACAATTGCCTTATTTTCTTGAACAAGGCTATTAAGTAAAGAGGATTTCCCTACATTCGGTCTTCCGATTATAACTGTTGAAAGACCTTCTCTTAAGATTTTCCCTTGCTGAGATGTTTGTAAAAGCTTGTTGATTTCATCTTTTACGAATGATGCCTTTTCTATGAGCATTTGATGTGTCATTTCTTCTACATCATCGTATTCAGGATAATCAATATTGACTTCTACATGGGCTAGTGTTTCCAAAATTTCTTGCCTTAGCTTTTGAACAAGCTTCGACAATTTCCCTTCCATTTGCCCTAAAGCGACATTCATAGCCCGATCTGTTTTGGCACGAATTAAATCCATCACTGCTTCTGCTTGTGATAAGTCAATACGGCCATTTAAAAAGGCTCTTTTCGTAAATTCTCCTGGTTCTGCAAGTCTTGCTCCATTTTGTATGACTAATTGCAGCACTCGATTAACTGTCACAATCCCACCGTGACAGTTAATTTCAACTACATCTTCTCTTGTAAATGTTTTTGGTCCTCTCATTAAAGAAACCATTACTTCCTCAACAACATCATTCGTTGTTGGGTCAATCATATGTCCGTAATGGATCGTATGGGAGTCAACTTCTGTTAACCTTTTATTTGAAGGAGCTTTAAAGAGCCTATCTGCAATTTGAATGGCATCTTCACCGCTTAATCTAACAATTGCGATGGCTCCTTCACCTAAAGGTGTTGATATCGCTGCGATTGTATCTAACTCCATCGCTACGATCACCTCTCTCTTTCATTTATCTAAACAAAAGCGCAAGCGCCTTGGTCAGCCCCGACAAGCATAAGACGCAAATGAATAGAAGACGTTCTTTGTCTTCAATTCATTTGTGGCTATACCCTCGAGGGGCTAGGCGCTGGAGCTAGATGTTGAAACAACTTTCTTTATCAAACTCGACCAAATTTTAAAGATAGCATATTTCGATTTCATAAGAAAGAAAAATCACTTTGTTTTATCCACAACTTTCTACACACTATCTTATCTACCTCTACTTATTTTAACTTATCCACATGTTAATAACAATATTTGCTGAACATAGGAAAAAGATCCTGATAATAAAAATTGTCGAAAACGAATAAAAATGAGCTGTTAGTAGGAATTATTTGGCGAGGGCAAAAAATTATAAGGAATTGCGGATAGGCGATTTTCACTTGATATTATTTTCCCCATATAGTAAATAGTCCATAAAAAAAGAGAATGACTATGTCATCCTCTTTTTTTCGGTGCTATAACTAAATGTCTGTTTGGCTCTTCGCCAACTGAATATGTTTTAATATCTTTAAACTCAGCAAGTGCAGCATGGATTACTTTTCTTTCATATGAAGGCATTGGCTCTAAAGAAACATTTTTTGATGTGCGAATTGCTTGCTTTGCTAGTTTACCTGCTAGCTGTTGTAAAGTCTCTTTTCTTTTTTCTCGATAATTTTCCGCATCTAATATAATCTGCAAATAATGATTGGAATAGCGATTAGCAACCAATTGAGTAAGGTATTGCAAAGAATTCAATGTTTGTCCTCTTTTTCCAATCAGCATTGACATTTTATCTCCAGATAACTGAATGTTTATCACTTTTCCCGTTTGTTTCACAAGAATATCTGCTTTAATTCCCATTTTTTCTACAATATCTGATAGAAAGTCATGTACAATCTTAGATGGATTTTGATTAAGTGTTACTTTAACTCTAGCAGGTTTTTTTCCGAATAACCCGAATAGGCCCTTTTTCCCTTCATCAAGAATGGTGATCTCGACCTCTTCTCGGTTTGCTTGCAATTGCTTTAATGCTTCCTTTACTGCTTCATTGACAGTTAGTCCAGTAGCAGTTACTTCCTTCACTTTTTGTTTCCTCCATCTTTTGCAGCCTTTAATTCAGGCCCCTTCACAAAATAGGTTTGAACAATCATAAAGATATTTCCGACTACCCAATATAAAGAAAGAGCAGCAGGGAAAGAAATAGCGAACACAACAATCATAATCGGCATAAGCCATAACATCATGGCCATTTGAGGATTTTGATTAGCAGTGCCTGCCATCATCATTTTTTGTTGAATAAATGTAGTTACACCTGCAACAAGCGGTAAGATAAAATATGGGTCTCTTTCACCTAAATCAAACCAAAGGAATGTGTGCTGAGCAATTTCCTCAGTTCTCATAATTGCATGATAGAAACCAATTAAAATTGGCATTTGAACAATTAACGGAAAACAACCTGCAAGTGGGTTAACACCATGCTTTTGGAACAAGGCCATAGTTTCCTGTTGAAGTTTTTGTTGTGTCTGTTGATCTTTTGAACTATATTTTTCTCTTAATTTTTGCATTTCAGGTTGAATTGCTTGCATTGCTTTCGAGCTTTTCATTTGTTTAATCATCAATGGTAGAATTGCTAACCGAATAATAAGTGTAACAATAACGATTGAAATCCCGTAATTGTCACCCGTTATTTCTGCAAAATATGTAATAAGCTGTGATAAAGGATATACAATGTACGAATTCCAGAACCCTTCACTTTCAGCTGTAATCGGAACATTTACTTCCGTACAACCAGTTAATAGGGATAAAATTCCTATTAATCCTGCAATTAAAAATATGCGTCTCTTCAAACCTTTTTCCTCCTAATCAATAATTGATACCATTTTTGTACGTTAAAAGATAGAAAAAGTTCCACATAATTAATATCTTAACACTTTTAATTATAGAATTGTTTCATCATAAAGAAGTTTTCGTGAAGATAATTTCAGCAATTTTCAACATCTATTTCGATTGATATATTTTTGCTTTTCTAAACAAATGGTTCAAGCTACCTTTTACCTCATGGTAATTCATTTCTGCAGCTGGTTTTCTAGCTATAATAATGAATTCTTTCCCATTAGCAATTCGATGCTTTTCTTCCAAGAAAACTTGTCGAATTAAACGCTTAACTTTATTGCGAGTAACAGCATTTCCTATCTTCTTGCTCACAGAAAGACCAATTCTAAATTCTTTTTCTTCTGGTTTGGGTAAAATATAAAGAACAAATTGTCTATTGGCAAATGACTTCCCCTTTTTAAAGACAACTTGAAAATCCTTATTTTTTTTAATTCTGTACTTCCTTTTCATTTGTCTTCACTCCGGTTTGTTCTGCTAGCATTAAGGGTAACAGAATAATCACCATCATTATATCTGAATTAAACCTGATTTAAACTTCAGATCTTCTACCTCTTTAAATCAGACCACTCCATTTAAATCAGATTTCATATGATTAGAAAAACTTGGCTTATCGCCAAGTCCTAATGGCGAAAGCCTTAGTTTTTCTTATACTATCATCTATAAAATCTTATACTTACTGATAGTAAAAAAAGAGACCACTGACATTTCAGTGGCCTATGCTGATAATACTTTTCTTCCTCTGCGACGACGGCGAGCAAGAACTTTACGTCCATTAGCTGTGCTCATGCGGCTACGGAAACCATGAACTTTACTACGTTTACGTTTATTTGGTTGATAAGTACGTTTCATATATGACACCTCCCTGAGGAATAACAGTTAAAGACAGTCTTATTAATTATAGTTACCTAACACATAAATTGTCAACCACCTACTGTTATTTTCATGTTAAGTAAACCTTTTTGGATCATCTTTTACTAGATTAAAAAAATAATCGTTTTTGGTTTTAATAAAAAACTCTCACACCTCTTTTCCCTCTACAATATGACCTGTGGATATTTTTTCGACATGATTCTCCACTATCCACATCTGTTATCGACAAGTTTTTCACATATTTCATCATTGTGGACAATTTATTTTAACAAATGATTAATTATGTGGATAAGTTTGTAAAAACCGTTGCATATCTAGTTTTATTCTGATATTATATTTGTGTTTTCACTCTTAATAAACGATTAGTGATTTCGATATATCCACAGACTGTGGATAACATGTGAATAGTTTATAAACAGGCTGTGTAAATTGTTGTCCACAACTAGTGAGTTTTGTCGAAAAGACGTTTTTCTACTATATTATATATTTATTCACATTCGTCTATTTTTGTATGTTTATACATGGAGATTCACAACTTGTACAATTGTTATACAAAATGCGTTTTGGTAAAGGAGGGACATAAACGTAAATGGAGAATATATCCGAGCTTTGGAGTAAAGCTTTGGCTGAGATCGAAAAAAAGATAAGTAAGCCCAGCTATGAAACGTGGCTTAAATCAACGAAAGCACATGGAATTCAAGGAGACACATTAACCATTACGGCACCAAATGAATTTGCTAGAGACTGGTTAGAATCCCGATACTTACACTTAATAGCTGATTCCATCTATCAATTAACTGGTGAAGAGTTCGCGATAAAATTTATTATTCCCCAAAATCAATCAGATGATGATTTTGTTCCAAATTCACCTATTAAACAAATAAATAAAAATGATGAGGAACATACAGAATTACCGCAAAATATGCTAAATCCTAAATATACATTTGATACATTTGTAATAGGATCTGGTAACCGCTTTGCCCATGCAGCATCACTAGCAGTAGCTGAAGCACCAGCTAAAGCTTATAATCCCTTGTTTATCTATGGGGGAGTTGGACTAGGTAAAACCCATTTAATGCACGCAATCGGCCATTATGTTATAGATCATAATCCATCTGCAAAGGTTGTCTATTTATCCTCTGAAAAATTTACAAATGAATTTATTAATTCTATTAGAGACAATAAAGCTGTCGATTTTAGAAATAAATATAGAAGTGTCGATGTACTCTTAATTGATGATATTCAATTCCTAGCAGGAAAAGAACAAACCCAAGAGGAATTTTTCCATACTTTTAATACACTTCATGAAGAAAGTAAGCAAATTGTCATTTCTAGTGACCGGCCACCTAAGGAAATCCCAACATTAGAGGATCGCCTTCGCTCTCGCTTTGAATGGGGATTAATTACAGATATTACTCCGCCAGATCTGGAAACAAGGATCGCTATCCTTAGAAAAAAAGCTAAAGCAGAAGGTCTTGATATTCCTAATGAAGTGATGCTTTATATTGCTAATCAAATTGACTCAAACATTAGAGAATTAGAAGGTGCACTGATTCGCGTTGTCGCCTATTCGTCTCTTATTAATAAAGATATAAATGCAGATTTAGCTGCTGAGGCATTAAAAGATATCATTCCTAATTCTAAGCCTAAAATGATCTCTATTAGTGATATTCAGCGTATAGTTGGACAAGAGTTTCAGGTGAAATTAGAAGATTTTAAAGCAAAAAAACGTACAAAATCCGTTGCTTTTCCTAGACAAATTGCAATGTATTTATCTAGAGAATTAACCGATTCTTCACTACCGAAAATTGGTGAGGAATTTGGAGGACGAGATCATACAACTGTCATTCATGCTCATGAAAAAATCTCTAAGATGCTTCAAACTGATGAGCAATTACAAAAACAGTTAAAAGAAATCACAGGTCTATTAAAAGGTTCGTAATTTTTTTGAGTTGAATAATGTGAATAACTCGTACAGATATATACACAGTCTGTCCACATGTGGATAGGCTGTGTTTCTCTTCTTTTCAAGCAGTTATCCACATTTCCACAGCACCTACTAGTACTTCTATTATATTTTTAATAAAAAATAATATAACTAAAACAAAAAAATTTCACAAATCCTATTTGCATTGCTAGAATTTAAAATGGCTTAGAAACAGGAGGAATATATTCATGAAATTTATAATTCAACGAGATAAATTAGTTCAAGGTGTACAAGATGTTATGAAAGCTGTATCTTCTAGAACAACAATTCCTATTTTGACTGGGATTAAGATTGTTGCTCATACAGAAGGTGTTACCTTAACTGGTAGTGATTCTGATATCTCTATCGAATCTTTTATACCAGCTGAAGAAGATGGTAAAGAATTTGTAGAAATTATCCAAGCCGGTAGTGTTGTACTACAAGCTAAATTTTTTAGTGAAATTGTAAAGAAGCTGCCAATGGATATTGTCGAAATTGAGGTAGGAAATCATCATTCGACAATTATTCGATCTGGTAAAGCAGAATTTAGCCTTAATGGTTTAGATGCTGAAGAATATCCTCATTTACCACAAATTGAAGAGGATAATATCTTCAAAATTCCAACAGATTTACTAAAGGCAATGATTCGTCAAACTGTTTTTGCTGTTTCAACTTCTGAAACAAGGCCAATTTTAACAGGTGTTAATTGGAAACTTGAAAATGGTGAATTAATTTGTATTGCTACTGATAGCCACCGTTTAGCTTTAAGAAAGGCAATGATTAATTCAGAAAATCAAAGCTCTTACAATGTTGTTATTCCTGGGAAAAGCCTTAGTGAATTAAGTAAAATTCTAGATGATACAAGTGAACCAATTGAAATCGTTATTACTGAAAATCAAGTATTGTTCAAAGCGAAAAACTTATTATTCTTCTCAAGATTATTAGACGGCAATTATCCGGATACATCCCGTTTAATACCTGCTGATAGCAAAACGAACTTAACTTTGAATTCAAAGGAATTTTTGCAGGCTATTGATCGTGCATCATTACTTGCAAAAGAAGCTCGAAATAATGTTGTAAAACTTTCAACTCTATCTGATGGAATGATTGAAGTATCATCAAACTCTCCTGAAATTGGGAAAGTAAGCGAAGAAATTCAAGCAGAAGTAGTAGAAGGAGAAGAATTAAAAATATCGTTTAGTGCAAAATATGTAATGGATGCTTTAAAGGCACTTGAAGGAACGGAAATAAATGTTAATTTTACAGGCGCAATGAGACCGTTTGTCATTCGAACAAAAGAGGATGATTCAATGCTTCAGCTAATCCTGCCGGTAAGAACATACTAAATTTAGTTAATAATTGGACTGATTTCATGTCAGTCCTTTTTTTTGCTTAGGAAATTATAAAATGCTTGAACTGTGGATAACTACTTCGACATCCAGCTCCAGCGCCTAGCCCCTCGAGGTCATAAGCTAATATAGAATTGAAGGCAAAGGACGCCTTCTATTCTAAATCATCTTATTTGC
>DASQMK010000550.1:0-2812 GCA_035645575.1 Metabacillus sp. | reverse complement strand
AGATCGAAAATATCTGTCTGAAAACGTATTATCAAAATTACAATATCGGTTAAAAGAGTCGTGGAAAGTAAATGGATTGTTTTTTGTTTTTGCAGAGAATGATGTGGATCCAATGAAAAAGCAAGTAAAGGGATTTTATTTTCATCCCCGTAAACAAAAGTGGGTTGATGGAATCTTTCCTTTACCAAATGTAGTCATCATAAGTAAAAACTCGATGAGTCGTAGAGGGTATCAATATTTTACCAATTTAATAGGTCAAAATGTTTTTTATAGTGATCATCTTACAAAATGGTACCAGTATAAGATGATATCAAAACAGCCTTCTCTTTCAAAATATGTTCCTAAAACAAAAAAATTAGTTAACAAACATTCGTTTTTGGAAATGATCAATGAATTTGGTGCGGTATATTTAAAACCGAATAGATCTTATCAAGGGAAAGGGATAATTAAAATTGAGCAGCACGGTGATGTTTATAAAATAAAGAATATCCATGGTCATATAAAAATGATCTTTCAGAAACATATTTTATTGAAATATGTAACCTATAAGATGAAACAAAAGTATCTAATACAACAAGCTATTCCTTTTTCTAAAGGAGGGTCTCTAATTGATTTCCGCTTATATTTACAGAAGGATAAGGAAAAACAATGGGGTTCATCGGGAATTATGGCCAGAATTGGTAAAAAGGGGAGTATCATAACAAATGCAAATCATAGAATGAATGTTTTGCCCAGTCATTATGCATTTGCTAGGTATTATGGGTTAGATAATAAACAAATTTTCTCAGTACAAGATGAAATGATAAATATATGTAAGAAAACTGCTGAATACATCGAAGAATGCGGAAACCATTTAGGTGATGTAGCATTTGATTTAATTGTAGACAAAGATTTAAATATTTGGATGCTTGAGTTTCAGGGAGGTTATGGTGCTGAAATGAAGGAGAAAAATATGCCGAAGAGAGTGTATCTAAAGTTAATGATTACACCTTTGGAATATGCGAAGGCATTGACGGGGTTTTGAATTAAAAAGATTGCATCCGAATAAAAGTGTTAATTATACAAAAATTGTCACTAGCGTTGCAGCAAAGAACTGGGCTGATTCTTTATAATATTTACAACATCCATCACTTTTTGATCATTTAGTCATATATTTTAATTAGGGTATAAAGAAACGCCTAAAAAAGAAAGAAATTATAACATACCTATAAGTTTTCTTATGAATGGATAGATGTCTTTCTATATCATAAAATTGCTGTGGTTTTAAGTAAAGAAAACTAAAATAAAAAGACTTTAAAAGGAGTGAATACAGCAAATGGCTTTCAGAATGTGGAAAAGTTATGTAAACGAAAACGTTATCGATAACGTAAATGATCAAGAAATCAGTGAAAACATAAAAAAATTGGAAAAAAAAATTAACGAATTACAACTTAAATTAAATGAATATGAAAACACATTTAACAATATGAACAATTTTCATAATCGTGATCAAGAAAAGGAGCAAATGAGCAGTAAGCAAATAACAGATCTTTATGCAAGGTTGCAAAGTGTATACGAAAAAGACGAGGTTAATACAAATAAAATTTATCAGATAGAAAATGAGCTTCATAAATACAAAGAGGAAATGAAAAATCACCATAAAGAAGTGGAGGTTTTGGAACGAAGAATTGAGGAGTTACAAACAAAGGGCACAGAAACCGCAACAGAAACCACAACAGAAACCACAACAGAAACCTCTAAATCAAAAAGGAAATTGAAAAAAAAGAGAAATATAGAATTTGCTAATCGAAGTGAGTTTTTTCAACAAGGTAATTTTCTTGAAACAATTCAACGAGTTTACCCCCATGAAGGATACGATAATAAGAATGAAAAAAATCGAAAAGTAAAAAAATACACTAAGAATCGATCGGGCTCTAATTCTGAATTAATCAACCGATATTATCCAGGTCAAACACCAGGTCGAATGAATACCTTTAATCCACTAAAATATTCTTAATAGGTATTTTTCTTTCCGATATTCAGAGGTTGTTACTTATAGATTAACTTAAACTTGTGAAAACAATTAATAAAATAGAGGTCACTCGATTTTTATTACTCTTTGAGCGACCTTTTTTAGCGGATTCGTCTATACTTCTTTTTATTACTAGTTTTGTAGCCTTCTATGGATTTGTACATTGGCAAAAGGGATTCCAATTCAAGAAATCCTTTTGTTTGCGGGGAGGAATTGACTTCGATTATCCAGATTGTGCCCTTTTCATCGATACAAAGATCGCAACCCCATATCTTATGATTTGGAAAATATCGAGATAAACATGTTGTAATAGAAAGTGTAACCATATCCAATTTTTCATTTAGTTCATTTATGTTAAGGTTTTTTATCGTGGAATTTTTCAAGGCATCTTCAACAGTTAGGATCCTCGAACCATGTTCAAAATTCGTTAGGGCATAACCTTTTTTTGCAACTTTTGCATACTTACCAGTTATCGTCCAGCCGTGATCTGTTTTTTGTGCAATATATCTTAGATCCATAGGTCGATCATAGACTTTTGCTAAAGGGATATAGTATTGAACAATATTTGGGATATAAACATTTTCTCGTTTTTTTAAATATTTATAAATATTACTGTGCCCATTAATTTGCTTCTTTTTATTTAATTGTAGCAGTTCGTATTCTTCGGTTCCTAGTTCAGTTATGATTATAATTCCTTTACCAAGAGACCCTCGCGATGGTTTTACAACAACTTTTTTATATTTGTTTAGTAAATCTATAAGATTATCTTTTGTTAAAAGCTTTGTTTCAGGAATAAAATTT
>DASQMK010000549.1:0-1678 GCA_035645575.1 Metabacillus sp. | reverse complement strand
AGGCGGAGTAGGTTTCAATCACATCTGAGAGGTGAATGGAATGGGTGTATTTAATTTGAAAGGTGTCTTCATTCTTAAAAGGTAAGTAAGCGAGAATTTCGTCTTCATCTTCATAGGTAAAGGCAAGAATTTGTTTATAAGGAAAGAATAATAATGCGATAAGCGAAAGTAGAGGTATGATTAGTAATACTAATTTTAATTTCATAATACCCATCCCTTACATGCATGAAACATATGAAATCGATAGACCGCTCATGCGATCTATCGATTTGTAAAAGCAATTATTTTGAAACGCCTTTTTCTTCAAAATATTTAGCTGCTCCAGGATGAAGCTCCATATCACCTAAACCTTCTAGTGCAGTTTCAGCTTTTATGAACTCTCCTTTTGCATGAGTGATTTGATCAGTGTTTTCAAACAATGCTTTTGTCATCTCATAAACTAAATTCTCATCAAGATCTTTAGAAGCTACAAGCATTGCTTTAACAGCAACAGTCTTTACTTCAGTATCAAGTTTGTATGTTCCACTTGGTACAGTATTTTCTGAATAATATGGATATTTCTCTACTAACTCCGCAATTTTATCATCAGCAATGGGAACAATCACAACATCTTCTTGTGCTGATAATGCTTCAACTGCTCCAGTTGGAGTACCAGCAGTAACGAATGCTGCATCAATATTACCTGCTTGGATTCCATCAGTGGACTCATCAAATGATAAGTTTTGCGCTTTAATATCATCAGTTGTTAAACCGTGGATTTCAAGAATTTGCATCGCGTTGATATAAACACCAGATCCAGGTGCACCAACTGATACAGCTTTTCCTTTCAAATCTTCAACTGATTTTATTCCGCTATCTGCAGTTGTAACAAGTTGAACTGTCTCTGGATAAAGAGATGCAATCGCTTGAATATTATCGATAGCAGCTCCCTCAAACATTTCTTTACCTTCCAGGGCATATGAAGCAATGTCTGTTTGTGAGAAAGCAAGTTCTGCTTCACCATTTCTCAGAGTTTCCATGTTCTCTGCAGAAGCCCCAGATGTTTGAGGTGTAATATTCGCATCTGTGTTATCAGAAATAATATTTCCGATTTGTCCACCAAGTGGATAGTATGTACCACCAGTACCACCAGTTAATAGGCTTAGGTTTTGTGTACCGCCACCGTCACTAGTGCCACCTTCTTCACCAGCACCGCTTGTCCCGCCTTCATTACCACCACCACAGGCAGTAATAATCATAGCGAGTGTAAGCACCATGATGAATAAAAAACTACTACGAAGTTTTTTCATCGTGTAAAGCCCCCTTTTTATGGAAATTTTGTGTAGAAAACACATCATTATACTACCATAGGTTATTATAAGCTTGTCAAATGAAATGTTAGATATTTCGACATAGTGTCTTTGAATATTACTAATAGAGTGATAGTTTTGAGGCGTTATTTTATCATCTATACAAACAGCAACACATCCTCTAACCGTTCAAGAGGATGTGCTTGATAATTCTATTTATTCATCAGATTCTTCATTCGAACGATTTGTTTGAGTTGGTAGAGTATCCCAAAAACTCGTGTCAGCTGAGTCGATTGAACCATCTGCAATTGCTCGAACAGTTGCATCTAATGTGGTGATCGTTTGTTTAATTAAATAGCCATTGCTTTTTTGCCCAAGAGCATAAGATT
>DASQMK010000548.1:0-12741 GCA_035645575.1 Metabacillus sp. | reverse complement strand
CTGATTTACAATCGTTCTTACTGTCTGCATTGGTTTTGTCACTCCTTTCTATCTACTAGGAGCAACAAAAAAGGTGTTGCCCCTACTCAACGGTAGTAGACAACACCCACATTATTATCGTAGAAAAACCCACAGCCCATATAATAGCCTATACATTCATCGGGAAGAAAAAAATGTAAAATACCTTATTTATTTCCGCTTTACAATAAGATAGTAAAGTGATAATATAAAAACAGGTTAATAATTTTTGGCTATTTTTAATCTATTTTTGGCTGTAGGTAGTGATTGGGGCATTGTTCACTACCTGAAAGTTCGATGTTGGGAGCATCGAACTTTTTTTATTTTGGCAATTTTATAGGTCAATATTTTCTATTTTTATAGGTAAATGGTATTATTACATTCTCCTACCTTATTTTACATTATTTTTTTCAAATTACAACATCGTTTGTCGAAAAAAATTATCTTTCTTGGTTTTGCTCTAATTTCTTAATCAATTGTGTAATTGCATCCCTTAGAATGTGCATAATCTTTACATTATCATCTTTGAATCTACTATTTATAACGTCTGTTATATAATCCATAACTTCTTCGCTGATCGTGATCATTAAACTTTCAACTTCTCCAGTAGGAAACCGTTTAAGTATTTCAGCCGGAACAGGAGAGACTATATATTCCTTCAATATGAATTCCTCTAAAAAAGCCGATATTTCTCGTTGTTTGATGTAACGCTTTAGTAATTCTTTTTGTTCTCTTGGTATATGAATCAACTTCTTTTTCCACTTTCTAATTTGAACCGGATTCTTTTCATATTCGGATATAATACATTCCAATACATGGCGCATAATAGTAGAGCGTGATACAGTTCCTACTCCCTTTTCCCTATAGTTATTCACACAATCAACAAATTTATCAATCCTGTTAATTACTTCCTCACTTAAATTAAAGACGAAAATCTCCGATTCCCCTTGAAGTGGTTCTCGACAAAGGGAAGCTATTTCATCCAAATTATTAGGCAACTCATATTCCTTCAAAATAAACCTTCTAAGCACCCATGCCCTTTGGTACTCAGCAATAACTCTATTGAAACGTTCAATTTGCCCTTTTTGCAGGACAAACGAAGCCTGAACCCGCAATTAAAATACACCTCTTTAAACCCAACTATAATAAGTTTATATATTTTTTACCTTTTAGAAATGCTTGGACAAATATATCCAAGCATTTCTGCAAACGACCAATTAACCCAAGTAAACAAATAACAAACTATAAAGAAAAAAGGTTAATTCAATTTTAACATCCTTGTAAATAGATTGCAATTTCATGAGATAAATAGATTGTAATTTTATTAAATTTTTTACATTTAAAGAATATAGTATTATATTTTACAATACCTGTATTGCCAATATTAGGGCAATACAGGTATAATATAGATGATTTAGAAAAAGGAGGTATACAAATGTTTCAGTTCATTCAAAACTTGTTAAATGCACTATTTAGTGACATTACAAACACATTCAAAACCTTATTTGCGATCGGTGCATTATTTTGTGGAATCATGATCTTTTCCGGAAATGAGGAAAATGTACCACGATTTAAGAGAAGTTTACTATGGTGTATCGTTGGTTTTGCTGCGTTCCTATTAGTGAAACCAATGCTGCAATATCTCGATAAATACCTATAAAAGATGGGTGTTAGACCATGAATATTGAATCACACTTAGACCGAAAACAAAGATTAAAAGGGGAAGGCAAATTTGAACTTCCCCTCAATATTGACACAAAAAAATATTTAGTCTGGAAGATTTCATTTTGGGATTTACTAATAGCAGCACCATTCATTTTCCTTTCTTTAATACTGATGTACATCGCAAATAAGATTTTAGACGATTTAAGTACTTCAACTATTATCGTCTGTCTCTCACCAGCCCTATTTGTTATAATCCTACAACTCACTAAACACCCTATACGAAAAAATATCTCATTGCTGCAATACGGTTATGTTTGGAAATGGAAATATAGAAAGCGTACCAAAGAGTTCTATTATCAAAAGGGTGAAATAGATATGCACAATATTGATGATCAAGACACTAGAAAA
This sequence comes from Metabacillus sp., assembly GCA_035645575.1. Classification (GTDB taxonomy): domain Bacteria; phylum Bacillota; class Bacilli; order Bacillales; family Bacillaceae; genus Metabacillus. The sequence continues at coordinate 10,650 of DASQMK010000548.1, read as the reverse complement.
AAACTAGGGATTAAAAACATCTATTCAGGATGCTACGAAACTACCGATAACCGGTTTGTCAAAGTCTTAGAAGTATCGTCAATTAATCTAGCATTGATGAACCGAACAGAACAAATAAGAATTTTCGATTCATATCGAACATTCCTATCGGATTTACAACTCATTAAGCATTTACAAATTGAGCAAATTTCACAACCAATTAATCTGTCACAATACATGCTATACGTCAAAAAATTGACTGAAAAAGAAACAAACGCATATAAAAGGATGCTGGGTAAAAGTTATCAAAGGTATGTCGAAGATACACAAAAATCAAGAAACATGGTATCAAGAAAACGTTATGTGGTTATTGATCAACCAATTTCTTCTGATAGAGAAAAATCACTGGAGGAACTAGAAAGAAAGGTTAAAGTTATTTCGGCTAGTTTAGAGAATATGATACGAGGTCACGAAAGGTTGAATATAAAAGTTTTAGGGAATGACGAACTACTGAAATTGATGTACACATGTTTAGACTACGATAATGCACAAGCATTGGGAGATTACATTGTGACGCGCGCAAGTAATAAAGTGAACATTAGTCTAGGCGAAAGAACCGCAAGGGAGATCATTGAAACATACGATAAACAATTAAAGGAACATATCAACTAGAAGAGTGGGTGAGAGTATGAAATTTAATCTAAAAATCCCCTTTTTATTAAGCTCTAAAAAAAAGGATGAAGCATTTGAGGAAAGTCTAAAAGGATACAATGAACATATACTTACTGCGTTGTCCCCAAACTATATTGAGGAAAAAGAAAACTATGTGAGACTTGGAAGTAATTTTACGAGAACCTTACTTGTTCTCGATTTTGAACCAGTGCTGAGCTATGACAGAATTAAAGAACTTAATGAATTGTCGGAGAATATTTCTATAACGTACTTCCTTGAGGAATACAATACAGCAGATGTAAAAGCACATCTTTCTAAGTCCATTAAACAAAATAAGATTAAGAAAAATAGTCGATTTATTGACGAAGCTGAGATTGCAGAAGCAGATGCACAGATTGAATCGGCTAGAAGTCTACTTCAAAACCTTACTTTATCGAACGATAAGGTGTTTTTATTTCATATGTTGATTCATATCGTTGCTAATTCATTAGAAGAACTAGACAACCTCACTACCTTTATAAAGTCTCGATTTGGAGCGATTGGTACAGCACATTCACCATCTATACGAGCTTTTGATGCCCTACACTCATTTTTACCTTTGGGGAAAAATCATGTACATGAGCTTACCTATAAATTAATGAATTCGGAAGGTGTCTCATACTTCTTTCCTTTTCACGAAAACGAATTATTCTCCGAAAAAGGGATTATTAAAGGTCGAAATGCAAGTACAGGTAATATTGTAATTGTCGATGATGAAAGACTTCTGAATAAACACCAATTTGTGATCGGAATGAGTGGTACTGGAAAATCAACATATCTATTTCAAGACATGATGAGAAAATGGTCAATATTAGGAAGAAAAATCATTGTCATTTGTCCAAAAGGGGAGTTTGGTCGTCCATTAAGAATGTTAGGTGGCGAATGGGTGAAATTTAAGCTCAAAGATGGAAACTTAATTAATCCGTTCGATTTACCAAAAGTGGCAATTAAAGATACTGAAAGTGGCGACAGTGCGAACACATTGCTTACAAAAGTTACACAACTAATAACGATGTTTAAACTCATGTATCCAAGTATGACTCAACTTGAAGAAGATATTATTTCAAGAGAAATCCTAAACACATATGCATCCAAAAAGATATACGAGGATACGGATACCTCTACACTTACTTATAAAGATTTTCCTACTATGCAAGACTTTTATGAGAAAATAGGCGAATTGAAGGAAAAAGATCCAAATAGGTTTGCAAAGCTAGAAAACTTTCATACTACTTTAGAAACATATACTACGGGTCTGTATAAGAACTTGTTCAACGGTCATACAAACGTCAATGTAAAAAGTGATCTGATTTGCTATGACATATCGGAATTTAACCAAAACGAGAAAATTCAACGTATTCTTTACTACAACTTACTTTCTCATAACACATACGAAATTATTAATGGTGATGGTAATCCAACTGAATTTTATATTGACGAAGCCCATATAATAGCCGATCCGAAAGTTCCACTTGCCATGCAATACGTTTATTTCATGATGAAGGTATTACGCTCTTTCAACTGTGCTGTAACTCCTGCAACACAATCCATAAAAGACTTCTTGTCGGCAAAAGACGAAAAAAGGAATTATGGCGAAGCTGTTATAAATCAATCTGTGCAAAGATTTTATTTACCTATGTCGCAAGAAGAAGTCACGTTTTTGGAAAAAGAATTATCTCATGTTTTCTCGGAAGAAGAAAAAACAACGTTGGTCGTAAAAGAAGGAGAAAAAGAGAAACAAGCAGGAAAAGGCATCTTCTTTCAGGGTTCAAAGAAGATTAAATTAGAAGTTCAACTAACCGAAATGGAAAAACAAATATGGTTTGAACAAAAACCTATTGAGGAAATTATATTTTAGAGGGGGATAAAATGAATTCAAGAAATTCATTTAAAATTCTCCTTCTTTTCTTAAAGCCTAAAATAGTTATAGTCGGAATAATATGCTTATTCCTTATCTTTGCATTTTCTATGGCAATGGGAATTGGTACCCTGGAAGATAATCAAAACTATATCTCGGAGGAAGATTTAAAGACATACTACGTTAATTGTAGTGAGGGAAAAGTAAATCATGAAAAATTCTATAAGATGTTTGACGATGCAGGAGTATTTACCGATATGGGATCGGTGTTCATTCAACTTGCCAACAAAAATAAAATTGATCCGGTTCTGTTAGCTGCCATTGCTTTTCATGAAACTGGAAAGGGGACATCTAAAGCAGTAAAAGAAAAAAATAACCCCGGAGGACTCATGAATCCGAATACAGGAAGGTTGTTTGAATTTCCTACTCTTACAGATGGTATTGATGCAATGGCAAGCAACCTTTTTAGGAATTACATTTCTTTGGGGCTTGTGACAATCACGCAAATTGGACAAAAATATGCTCCTGTTGGTGCAAATAACGATCCGAATAACCTAAATCTGCATTGGATTCCTAGCGTTACAAATTTTGCAAATGAGTTTGGTGGGCTAACAATGAATTGTTCGGTTGTTCAATCAGGTTCAGGGGAATTTTTTAAGCCTGTGCCAAACGCTATAATCACGTCTAATTTTGGATGGCGAAGTGATCCGTTTACAGGAGAACTATCCTTCCACAAAGGTGTTGATTTTGATTGTGAGACAGGACAACCAATTTACGCTGCATTAGGCGGAAAAATTGTTGTATCTGTGAAATCCGGTTATGGCAGTGGATACGGTCATCATGTCGTGATTCAACACCAAGACAAATATACACTGTATGCACATATGACAGATGTATTCTATGATGTTGGACAACATGTTGAACAGGGACAACCAATCGGATCATGCGGTTCAACAGGAAATTCTACAGGCTCACATCTTCACTTTGAAGTGCAGCTATCGTTATACGGTGAACGCATTGATCCAATGCCCTACTTCGGTAATTAGGGGGGGAAACAGTGAATATAAAATTAACTAAAACAAGCGTCATTCTGTTAATTATAAATCTTGTTCTTGTCATTGTCTGTGTAAACCTTTATTCAAATACAAATGAACTAAAAAATAATATTAAAACCCTTGAAAAAGAATTGGAACAGGAACGAGAAATTAGTAAGATTTACAGTTTAACGGATGAATTTATTCATAGCTCAAGTACAGCTTCTCACGAAGATTTGCTAACAGGCGCAGCAAAAGAACGTTTTGAGGAAGCAAAAAAAGAACGTGGAGATCATGAAGGACACACTCACCAACAGGTGCTAGATCATGTAGAAATAATTCATATATCGGCTGTCAAAACCAGTAGTACCACCGCCAAGTCACACGCTATTTACAAGCTCTTTTATAATTACAATCCCGAAACAGACGATATAGCAACCCAAAGGATTTTATATATAACATTGATTGCTGAATGGGAAAAGACGAAAAACGGTTTTAAAGTCAATGATTATAAAATTAATTTACTGAAAGATAGCATAGACGAGTATTTAAAAGAACTTTCTAAGGATTCTAATTAAAGGATGAGGTTATTGAAAACAATGCTCAAAAATATCGCCAAACTCTACTTTTATTTAGAAAAAAAAATGAATCACTATCTAAATACAGTGATTCAAAAAGAAGTCGAAAAAGCAAAAAGAAATTTTGAGAAGCAATACAAAATGCAACCGACAGACGACGAAATTAAAGAAATGAGAAAAAATATCGTCATGAGTAAAGCTGTTTTCTACTTTTTAATACTGGTAATTCTTTTATTCTGTCTATATTCATTATTTTAATTACTTGTGGTAAAGGTGAAAACTATGGGAATTAAAAAATGGAGAATAATTTTTATATTGAGTCTCGCTTTCCTACTACTTTTTAATATTTTGGACAATCGGGCAGCATACGCTGAGACAGGGGAATTTTATGATAAACATAAGAAAAAGATTGAAAAACATATTAAGAGTGAGGGTTTTAGGGATTTCATCAAGTCGTATGACATTGATACGAATAGCTTTGAGTGCGGTATGCTTGACTGGTACTGCAAAATGATGTCACCAGTATACTCCGGTATGATCGGAAATATTCAAGCAACCTATAAATCGTTAAACAGCATAACAATAGATCCGGATTCAATAGTTAAGCATAAAAATTTCACTCAATATAAAAACGCTTTTTCTAAGCTATCTAAAACGATGTTAGCCATCTTTTTAGCGTGGAACATAATGAAATTGGTTGCTATTCGTTTTGCTGATGCTAGTGATGGCTACGTGGCACTCAATCATAAATACGTTCTAGTGTTTACCGCAGCGATATTACTTGGGATTTATGATGATTTATTTACGTGGATTTTACAAATACAAGAATCTGCTGTAAAAGACATTTACGGTGCTACAAAAATTAAATTTGAAGATATAGCTTTAATGGTATTTATCAAAGGTGGAGTGCATGGATTATTTACCGCATTTATAACATTCCTTGCATTTATCGTGTTCACTATTGTATTCATGTACAGATTTGTTCTTTTCGGCTTAATGTATGTGGTAGGTGTTCTTGCGATTCCAACAATGGTGAATGATGAATTTAATTATTTTCCTACATGGATTAGAACAATCGCAAATAACGTGGTCACTTTTGCAATGCAACTAATCACATTCCTATTAGGCTATAAATCACTAATCTTTGATTACGATTATGATATGGGTGCATCATTTACAGTTGCAATTGCGTTTTTCATCTTATCCTTGGCAGTTCCGTCACTACTAGGTCAGTTCGGAGCTAGTACAGGGACAGTTCGTACAATGAGTACCATTGCTAAATATGCAATTACACGACGCTAAAAATAAGTAAGTGAAGAAGGGGGAGAACAAAATGATTATCCCTATTAATAAGATTGGAAACCTTGAATTTGAAAATAATACAGCCAAATATAGATTGCCAATTACAGAATTTAATACTGATGAACTTTCCATTATAGAAAAAAATATTAAGAGAAAGGTTAGATCACTTGAGGGATTACCTTATTATTTGCTTCCTTATGAGATCCAAATTATAAATTCTTCTGTTATTTTTTACTACGAGCTTGTCAACTACAAGAGCTTTCATTATTTAAGACAATTAGACTTTAAAGAACAATTAAAGTATTTCGCTTCACTTGTAGAAATTGCGAAACGTCATGAAGAAACAAGAATACTTTGGGACATGCATAATTTTGTTGTTGATCCATACGAGGAAATAACAAAGGTATTAATTTATGAATCTGAAAACATTAAAATCTATGAAAAAACAGATGCTCTTAATGGTGTTAAAGAGTTGATTCTAATTAGCTTAACCACCCTCAATAAGATACTTGGAAAACCCACAAAAATGGACTTTATAAACAGACGGGATGATATTATTCAATTTGCAGAAACGATATTGAAAATTGATAACCTAGAGGATTTAGATCACTATATCAATACTAGAAGAATTGAATATGAACATGGGATGGTTGAGGTAGAACCGGAGGGCAGCGACGAGAGACAAACTCCAGTTCAAGGAGATCGAAATACTTTATTTAGAATCAAACTGCCTAAGATAAATATGAAACAACTTTCGAAACGGAAGGATTACAATAATCCAAATGGCAAAAAGAAAGGTTCGGATAAAACTGTTCAACTCGCAATTAGTATTTTGATACTTTCACTCGTACTAAACAATGTTCTTTCATCCCAAACGGAAGAACAACCTGAAAAAAAAGAAAAAGTAGTGACAGAAAATGTGCAAGGGAATATAGATGAAAAGCGTAAGGTAAATAAAAGCAATTCTGAGGATCTTTTAGAAGCGTATCGTCTTTCCCTAAATGGCGAAACCAAGAAGGCACTTAATATATTAGAAGGTATAGGATTTAATAATCTTCCGGAGAAAGATCAAGAAATAATGCTAGATTTATACCAAGATGATGGTCAGTACCATAAAGTAATAGATCTTTCCCCCTCCAGAGTGAAGGACATTGTAAACCTAATTATTGCAAATGGTGAAGAAGAAAAGCTTCATGAAATTAAGAAAAAAATGAAAACAAAGAACGCTTATGTAGAATTTGAAGTAGCTCATTTAAACCAAGAATGGCAAAAAATAATTGAATTAAAAGACAAAGTAGAGCTAAACGGACGTAGAGAACAACAAATAGTAGAAGCATATATAGCTTTAGATAAGTTAGATGAAGCTGAGGAATTTGCAACAAAGGTAGGAAATCCGGACTTGTTAGCGAATATTAAGGAATTAAAGTCGAATTAATTGAGAATAGATTGTAGGAGATATTATGTCGTTTTTACGAAAAGTGGATTACACTGGCAGGATCACGTTGCCCTCCGAACTTTGCGAAAAATTTAGTATTAGGAAAGATGACATCGTTGAAATTACACACAATAGCTCTCATATTCTAATCAAAAAATATCAGCCGGAGTTTGTCTGTGTAGTCACCGGAGAAATAACTGGTCAAGGACGGTATATCGGAAATGCCTTTATTTCAGATAAGGGGCTAAAAATGATTGAAGAATCCATGAAGAAACGAGAAAGTATGAAAGAGGAATGAATACCAAATCGTATCATTCCTCTTTCTCTTAAAGTCGTTTAATTCTCTCTATCGTCGGAATGTGCATTATCCTTCTGTAAACTTAACGACAATTTTCTTTAACTCTTATTATCTCGTAAATCTATTCTTAATTCTAATTATTCTATAAAATTTATTTATATAAATTGAAAGGAGAGTAGTAAATGTCTAAAAAAGGGAATGAGCTTAAAATTTTATTAGACGCTAAGCTCCAACTGAATACAAAAGAAGAGATACAACAAAAAATAAAAGAAATAGTTGAGAAATTTGATAAACTAGAAGTAAATTTTAATTTTAGTCAACATTTATCTCTAGAAACCATTTCAAAATTTATAGAATCTAGGAATAAATTAAAAACTACCCTTAATAAACTTTATCCTTCCCTAGATGCTGATAAATTTATTGATTTTGTTGTTTCGTCACCTCTTAGATCTAATCATTTGGATTTCAAAACTCTTTTAAACTTATTCAATTTGTTTGAGGATTTTTCTTCATTAAAATACATTCATTCGGATTTAAACGCATCTATAACGGTACGCCAATCTTTAACCCAAGAAGAAACAATCAACAAAGAGTGGTATCTTAAATTTATTATTAATGTTGTTTTCCCAATCTTTGCTTTTTTACTTACTCAGTATCAAAACATGCAAACAACGGAACAGTTGAACAGAATTGAAAGCAAAATTAACAAATACATCGAACAACAAAACGAGTTGGAAGATGTACAAAAGATAATAATTGAACTACCAAATGATTTTTCCGGTGGAACCCGATTGTAAAGCAAGTTTTAAACCTGCTTTATAATCGTACTATGCAATTCTTTAGTAACTCCTTTCCCGGTTATCAAGTTACTTCTATCACCCCTTTTGCCTTCCGATTAGAAATTCCCAAAAGGGGATTATTTTCGCCCTTTTGGCAAGGAGAACGGACAATGAGCAAAGCAAGACAGTCAAGGGTTTCAGCCATCAAAAAGTTTTTGGCCACTCGGAACGTAGTGGAGGGCTGCCAAAAAGTTTTTGATGCCCCTTGACTGGATTGCTATTTGACTTGACTTCCAATTTGGTAGGCAGAATCTGCCGAATTGGAAGTCAAGTCAAATTGCGAAATTGTACAGTTCGGAAGGCAAAAGGGCGAAATAAAGAAAAAACAGAAGGGGGTTCGTCCCGAATATCGTTGCATCCATGTATAGGGGCTTGTCAATGGTTTCAGCGAAAATTTCGCTTGTTCTTGGGATGCGAGGACTGGAAGATGTGATATAATCTCCTATCACATCTGGAAGGACGCAGCAGGACAAAGAACAATCAGAATCCGAATTGGTTGGGATGGACACGTTTCTAGAACGTGGACAGGTCAAACCAATTCGTGATGATGTTAGAAATTTTCGCCCATTGACAAGCCCATCCGTTTCTCGCAAGTCATTTTTTAAAGAGCGAAGCGCAAACTTTGAAAAATGACTTGCTTAGAAACGGTTACATGGATGCATACAAAGAGAAAATAGAGAATAGGCAAAGGGGTGACTGCCTATTCTCTATCCTTTTGGCTGTTGAAAAAATGAAAAAGTTTCCGGCCACATGGAACAAAGTGAAATGTAGCCGGAAACTCTAAAAGCCGGACAAACGGAAAATACACACACTTTTCTGCGAGAAGGAAGGTTAAATTCCTTTTATGCAATATTTAGTTTCCAAATACCTCGTTCAACCGATATAAAGTTTTCATGTAATTGCAGCGTTTGGCGGACTTTTTCTTTCCAATGCCTATTTTTTTGCGCCTTTTTACTTTCTTGTATTACTTCGTAAATAGATTGTAGGTCAGATTGACCTCCTAAATACTCTAATGCCCCTTGAATTAAGTCTCGCCATGTCATTCCTTCAAAAGCCCTTAAATCAAATACTTTTGTACCCGTCATTTTTATAGGAACTGCCCAAACCTGATTCTTCCTAAAAATCAATAGATGTTCATGGGCAATAGGGATAAATTTACCATTATAGTTTTTTCTTTCGCTCATGGTGTTATATTGCTGCTTTATTAAATGAATCTCTAAATCTCCAAACCAACTCATATCCTTGATGATTGAATAATATTTCCCTTTCTTCCGAATGTCACCTATTAAAAAGGCGTGTCTACCTTGATTCACAAGAGATTGATAAATTTTTGCATTAACTTTGTCTAGTTTTTGAATAAATTCCTCATAAGACATTGAAATTGATAAATCATCAGGGTGGTTTCCATTATATTGTTGATAGGAAATAATATCCCAATAGGGAGGATGGGAAAATACAAAGTCACTTCCGGTAGGAATATCATCCATAAGTGCGTTCCAACCGTTATTCAGGTCAAGGTGTACACTGTTCATATATCCTAAATCTCTAGCAACATCTATGCCAGTTCCCCCTCCACTAAATACCTCAACAAACTTTTTAGGTTTAAAAAACTCTAATAAATCTCTAATGACATATCCACTACAATTTCCACGATATAAATTGTTTCCCCATTTTCCTCTTTCTTTGTATGACAAGACTGAGTTCATAACATCTACTCTCCTTCTTGAAAATGTGTAGTATATTGACAAAGTGTTTTGGGAAAAGGGAAAGTCCCTTTTCCCCGATGTATATTAAAAATACCCTCTTTCCCTCAAACTTATATAATCCCCTTTTGCATTAACAATTAGGTGGTCTAGGAGTTCTATCCCCATAATCATTCCGGCTTCTTTCAAACGTCTCGTCGTACTTAAATCTTCGGGTGATGGCTGTAATTCCAATGACGGATGGTTATGTGCGATAATGATAGCTGTTGCATTGTTCAATAAAGCTGTCATAAATACTTCTCTAGGACTTGCAATACTAGCATTAATCGTTCCTGTAAAACATCTGTGTACTGCGGTAATTTGATGTTTATGATTAAGGCATATTACTAAGAAAACTTCTCTTGCTTCGTCACCAATCATATGAGTGACTATCTTATGAGCATCATGAGGGGAATTAATTTTTAGATTCATTAGTTCATCAGTAATGTCCTGTACAATTTGTTTAATTCTCACAACCTCATAAATTTTGTGCATGAACTTCATCCCTTCCTCTCACTTGAATTCGTGTGTGGTAATTCCCTTCTCACCATGAACCAAAGTGACGAGTGTTGAAATGCAAGGGTCTTAACAAAAAAATTTTTTCTTTACCTTTTCGGTCCCATAATGTGATGAGTTTTGATGGTGTTCTTGGGATGCGAGGACTGGAAGATGTGATATAATCTCCTATCACATCTGAAAGGACGTAGCAGGACAAAGAACACCCAAAACCCTTTTTTCTTGAAATGCGAGGACTGAAAGGACGCAGCAGGACAAAGAAAAAAGAGAATCACATAAAAAAGGGAACGAGAAAGAAAAAATTTTTTGTCCCTTGCATTTCAGAAAAACGAGGAACTAAAGTGCATGGTGAGAAGGG
>DASQMK010000547.1:0-6195 GCA_035645575.1 Metabacillus sp. | reverse complement strand
ATTATAGAGATAAAATCTTAATGTATGGTCAATAATCAATTCAAAGTAAAATAAAAAGTCAAAAAAAAATTGACAGTTTCAAAAGTTGTGATATGTTAATGACAGAGCGAAAATAAAATAGTATGTATCTATCCACTAGGGGAGCCCGTTGAAAGGCTGAGATCAAAGTGACCTTTGAGACCCTAGAACCTGATCTGGGCAATACCAGCGTAGGAAAGTGGAAGTGACGGGACAATTGTATTGTCATTTTTGTTTTTTAATGATTCCAAACCACTTTCTTTACGTATGTAAAAAAGTGGTTTTTTTATTTTTGTTTTATCTATCTTAATAGGAGGTTTTATCATGTCATTTTCTCAATTGTTGCGCAAAGAAGTAAATTCTATTTGGGAAGCAAGCTTTCGTCATCCATTTGTGACAAAGCTAGGGGAAGGAAGCTTAGATTTAAAGTGTTTCCGTTATTATGTTTTACAAGATTCTTATTATTTAAGTCATTTTGCTAGAGTGCAAGCATTGGGAGCAGCAAAAGCAACTGATTTAGAAACAACGAATCTCATGGCACGGCATGCACAAGGTACATATAACGCAGAGCTTGCATTACATCGCAATTTTTCCGAAAAGTTAGGAATTACAAAAGAAGAAAAAAACACTTTTGAACCTGCACCGACAGCTTATGCATATACATCTCACTTGTATCGTGCCGCATATGAAGGTCATTTAGGAGATATTATTGCAGCAATTTTGCCATGCTACTGGCTCTATTATGAAATTGGTGAACTTTTGAAAGGATCCAAACCAGATGAGCCAATTTATCAAGAATGGATTGCAGCCTACGGCTCTGATTGGTTCCGAGCTTCAGTTGAAGAACAAATTGCTCGATTAGATGCTATTGCAGAAACAGTTACAGAGGCAGATAGAGAACGAATGAAACAACATTTTGTTCGGAGCAGTCAATATGAATATTCATTCTGGGAGATGGCCTACACACTAGAAAATTGGCCAGTAGCAAAAAAGGAGAAAGAAGAATATGCAAAATAATAAAGGTTTAAAACTAGGAGATATTTTAACAACTGTTGTCATTGCGATTGTTTTTGGAATTGTTTATAAGTTATGGGGGCCGCTCTACTATTTTGTAAAACCGCTTGGATTACATCTTGATCAGCTAATTTATGGAATGTGGTTTATTGCTGCAACGGTAGCATTCTTAATTATCCGCAAGCCTGGGGTAGCCCTGCTTGCTGAAATCGCAGCTGCTTCTGCTGAATTTGTTACAGGTTCTGAATGGGGACTAGAAGTACTTATTTATGGACTTGTACAAGGATTGTTTGCTGAAATTATTTTTGCAGCATTCCTTTACAAACGTTTTGATTTATTGGTAGTTTCATTAGCTGCAGCAGGGTCTACCCTTGGATCATTAATTATGGACTTTTATAAAGGATATATTGGGGAGCTTGCAGCTTGGAATCTTTCTTTATTTATCGGTGCACGTTTTATCGGTGCAATCGTGCTTGCGGGATTCTTTGCTTACTATCTAGTGAAAGCACTCGAGGCTACAGGTGTTACACAACTCGTCCGACCAGCTTCAAAAGAGGATTATGAAGCGTTAGATCGCTAGAAGGTGAACAATATGGAACAAATTGCTTTTGTTGAAAAGCTGCGATTAAAATTTCCTGGCAGTGAACAATTATTGTTTAAGGATTTATCGGTTTCCTTTACAAAAGGAGAAAAAGTATTGTTGTTAGGTCCTTCTGGATGTGGAAAATCAACTTTGCTACAAGTGTTAGCAGGGTTGATTCCATATTCAACTGATATTCCAATGAAGGTCGAAAACAAGAGGATCCCAGAAAAGTGGGGATATGTATTTCAAGATCCGGATTCTCAATTCTGTATGCCATTTGTCGATGAAGAGCTTGCTTTTGTATTGGAAAACTTACAATTACCTAGTGAAAAAATGGAGGGTGTAATAAAAGAGCTATTAAGCTTTGTTAGCTTACAATTAGAAACAATACATACAGACATTCATCGTTTATCAGGCGGAATGAAACAAAGGCTTGCTATTGCTTCAGCTTTTGCCTTAGATCCAGAAGTATTATTTCTGGATGAACCGACTGCAATGATTGATGCAGAAGGAACAGCGGATATTTGGGATACTATAAAACAAATAACAAAAGGCAAAACGTTGATAATAGTAGAACATAAAATTGAACATGTAATCGATTTTGTTGATCGAATTATTCTGTTTAATAATCGCGGAGAAATAATTGCAGACGGACCAGCTAATGTTATTTTTCAAACGTATAAGGAAATGATTGATGACCAGGGAATTTGGCATCCTACTGTTTGGGAAGAGTATATACAGAAACATGAAGTGCAGAAAAAGACAATTTCCAAAGAAGAAGTGTTCCGTTTTCGAGGGTTCAAAGGATTTCGAAACAAAGAACTGAAAATTCACTTGGAAGAAGCGGTTATTCATACTGGGGAATGGCTTGTAATAACAGGAAAAAATGGGGCAGGAAAAAGCACTTTGTTGCATACGATTATGAAGTTAATACCAACAGAGGGGATAGGAATCTTTTCTGGAAAATCCCTGGTAAAAACGAAGGATATTTATCAACATATCGCATTTGTTTTTCAAAATCCGGAATTTCAGTTTGTGACCAATTCCGTGTATGAGGAGATGGCTTTTAGTCTCCGACAACAAAAAGAGACAGAAGAGGAAATAAAAAGAAAAGTTGCCTTAATGTTAAAGTTATTTCATTTAGAGGACGTAATAAGTCACCATCCATATCAACTATCTATGGGACAGAAGCGGAGATTAAGTGTCGCTGCCTCTATTGTAGATGGCAAGAAGGTATTATTATTAGATGAACCGACATTTGGACAAGATGCAAAAAATACATTTGCACTTTTAGAACTTCTAGAACAGTTACGTGAGCAAGGAACAACCATAGTAATGGTGACGCATGATGAGAAAATTGTCGAGCACTTTGCGACTAGAAAATGGGAAATTGAAGATGGATGTTTAATCCAAGATATAGAATTAACCAATAGCTGTCATGTGAATGTTTCTTTAGGAGTCTAGAAAGGGGGATGAAAGGTGAGGTTACATCTTCATTATAAAGAAACTTGGCTTCATCAAATCAACCCTAGCTTGAAGCTTTTGGTTATGCTTGCTTTATTTATAAGTGTATTATTTATACATGATCTAAATGTACTTATTAATTTAACCATTGTCTTTTTTCTACTATTTATGGCTTTTACCGGTTATCCGTTAAAAACACTGATGTTATTTCTGTTTCCTTTTATCATTATCTTTATTTCCACATCTACATCGATGGTGTTTTTTGGAAAAGGGGAAACAACGTGGTTTCAATGGGGACTGATCCATATTACGAAAGAAAGCTTCTTTCGCGGCTTGCACGTGGGTTTTCGCGCTTTGAATTTTGCACTGCTTGGAATTATTTTCTCTATTACAACGAGACCCGTATACTTATTTTACTCTTTAATGCAACAATTAAAATTATCACCTAAATATGCATATAGTTTTCTCGCAGGGGTTCGACTAGTCCCCATAATGATTGAAGAGTTTCAAACCATACATTATGCATTGAAAGTAAGAGGAGCTACACAAGCAAAAGGTATTCAAGGATTTTTTGAACTAATGAAACGTTATGCAATCCCGATGCTATCTCAAAGTATTCGCAGGGCACAACGAATTGCAGTAGCAATGGAAGCAAAACAATTTTCCAACCAATCGAACAGAACCTATTATTATGAAATCGGTTTTAGTAAATACGATGTACTTTTTGTTACGGTGATTGTTGTACTTTTTTCAGGATGTCTATTATTATTCAACTAAGCTTTTTAATAGATTATTTCGAAGTCATGGAGAATAGAGAAAATGAGGTTGTTGCATGTATTGGAAGATATAAATCGTTTATTTAGTTTTTCTTATCTATAGAGATTGTTGTCCCTAAAGGTGTTTATAATAGCCATTTAGGGACAATCACGTTTTGAATACAGGGATAATAAGCAAGGATTATCTCCTTAATCGACTGCAAGCTTCTCGGGATTCAATGTTATATACATTTCATTTATTTTCCCAGATCTAATATCAAAACTTAAAACACTTTGAATCTTTCCATTCATGTACGTTACAATGGCTGGCTGATAATTAACGTCTTTAACCTCAAAATAAAAGTCTTCAGGGGCTTTTTTTATGATCCCGTATAATAAGGCTAAGACGTTTGGTAAGGATAGGATTGGACGTATTGCAGCGTTCACTTTTCCTCCACCATCAGAATAGAGTGTGCCATTTTCTGAAATAAGTTCTAATAGGGCATCCATATTTTGATGTTGAAATGCTTCTATAAAACGATTAATAATGGACTTATTATCTTCATAGTTTAAACTTTCGGTTTCCACATGTGAGATCTTTTGCTTAGCTCTGCTAAATATTTTTCTACAGTTCTCTTCCTTCTTTTCAATGATCATCGTAATCTCAGAATAAGAGAAATCAAATATTTCCCTAAGAAGAAGGACTGCGCGTTCGTCTGGTGATAAATGCTCCATCATTCGTAAGTAGGCGATACTTAACCCTTCTTTTCGAATAACCATTTCAGATGGATCGTGTTCATGTAATTTCTCTGGTAATAGGGGTTCAGGATTCCATGGTCCTACATAATGTTCTCGTTTGTACCGAGCAGACTTTAATAAATCAAGACAAAGGTTTGTCATCATTTTGCAGAGGTAGGCCTTCTTATTTTTTATATGATCTTCGCTTATTTGGTAAGCCTTTAAAAAGGTTTCTTGGACTATATCCTCTGCATCCGCTACTGATCCTAACATTCGGTAACCTAATGAAAATAACAATGGTTTAAATAGCTGATATTCTTCCTTTGTTAATTGCATTGTTTTTCTCCTTTTCGTTTAACATAATTTCTTCAGCTGCTTGTTTTCCACTGCTGACTGCTCCATCCGCTAACATATAGCTTGGAGAAGCCCAGTCTCCTGCAAAATATAACCCTGGAATTTTCGTTTTCAATTTTAGTAGCTTTTGTTCATCTCCTATTTGGGGTAAACGTGGATTCACTGTGATGTTAGGGATAAAACGTCTAGAAATCACATGTTTTTTCCATCCTAGCTGTAGCTTATCTAAAAAATGTTCAAGGTCGTTTTTAATAGTTGCTCCATCTATTTGTTCATTAGGATGGAGATATTTAAATACATGTAGAACAGCATGATCTGGTTGATCTGAAAGGCAGGCATAATGTGAATGTACAGAATAATAGAGGGGAGCTGTGATGCCCAACGCGAATAAGTTCTTTGGATTCGGAAGCTCTGTTAACGCAACATCTAATGTTGCTCCTCTAACGGGTGTTATGCCAGCTAAAAAGTTTCGTAGAGAAGGATCAATTTTTTCTCCCATCATACTAATTAATTCTTGGGGGCTTGTTGTACAAATTACATTTTTTCCTAGAATTTCTTCATTGTTAGCTAACACTAATTTAAATTGGTCGTTTTCCATAGGAACAATTTGTTTAACTGATGTATTTGTTTGAACGTGAACATTTGAGAGGATTGCTTTATTGTGAAGTTGATCAATGATTGTTTGCCATCCGCCATCTAGGTAAAGTGTGCCACCCATCGCATTTTTTAAATAGGCAAGCATCAATTTTGCGCTTACTTTTTCAGGGGCATGACAATAAGTTGTAAGTCTGCCAAGAGTATAAAGCAGAGATTCAATAGTTTTAGAGTTGGACACTTGCTTAACCCATTGTTGAAAGGGGAGTGTTTCTAATTTTTCAGTGGCGGTACTCATCACTTTTAATAGGACTGTAACCCATTCCAATCGTTCCTTTGAGTTTAAAAGTTTAGTTGTAAAAAGTTCAATAGGGGAAAAAGGTGCAGCATATTCAAGATTGTTTTCAATTAAGATACCGCCTAATTTTGGTGATGCACCATCAAGTTTGATATCTAATTCCTTGAGAATCAACCTGGCTTCTCCTTTTTTATATAGAGCATGTGGACCAAGATTAAAAAGTTGTTGATTCACTTTGTTCGTTTTGGCTCTTCCACCACCTATTTTCCCTTTTTCTAAAAGTAAAACAGATAAGTTGGTTTTTGCCAAATAATTGGCTGCTGTATAACCAGCTAAGCCGCCACCAATAATGATAACATCCCATTTTTGAGTCATAA
>DASQMK010000546.1:0-18402 GCA_035645575.1 Metabacillus sp. | reverse complement strand
CAGGTACACAACAACAATCACATTTCATCTCTTTTTCTTCCTTTCCCTTTTTCTTTGTTGTGCGTTTTTTTACCTGTATTTCACAACAAGCTTTAGCAGTTTTAAGATTTTGAGTATAGAAATTATTCAATAGTTAATCCCCTTTCTTACATCGGAATGTGTTAAATTAACCAATACATTTATACTGTTATATACAAATGGTATCTGTTTAGTGACGGCAAATATCTCTGTTTTATTAGTATTTTCACTATATGTGCCTACTAGAATCTTAGGAGATACAATGGTATTTATAAATGTATACTTTATACAAATCTAGTTAACATAAAGCAACTTATAGGCAATGCAAAAAGGATCTTCCAGTCGAAGATCTTTTTTGCTGCTAATTCAATTAAAGCACCTATGGAATTTGAACCCGTTTTTTTATTTATAAGGAAAATCATTATAACTGTCTAATCTTATGAGATCTAAAGGTCATACGATAATGTAAACATAGAGAAAAACAAGGGACAAGAGTACGTAGAGTATGCAGTAAAGGCAATCAGGCGTCTTGAGATAATGGGCTCCAATTGTTGGTATATTATGGAATTTATATCACAGGGGACATGTAGGTTAAGTTAAACGTAAACATTACGTCTCCCTCTTTCAAGAACTTTTTTACTAAACGTGCAGTCCTGGCTTTTTCCTTTTTTAGATTGGAGGTTTTACCATGCCATGCCCATCTTTTCAAACATCCACTTTCGCCAGTGGTGGAATTAATCCAAGGGAGATTACTGTTGCTGACTTCAACGGAGACGGGATTCCCGACCTGGCTGTCGCGAATTCCGGTTCCAGCAACATCTCCGTCTTTTTAGGAAATGGCGCAGGGGGGTTCTCATCAGCTCCAGGAAGCCCTTTTGCTAGTGGGGGTAGTGGAGCATTTTCTATTACCTCTGTAGATTTTAACGGAGACGGGATTCCCGACCTGGCTGTCGCTAACGAAATCTCAAATTCAATCTCAGTTTTTTTAGGGAACGGTACAGGGGGATTCGCCCTGGCACCAGGAAGTCCTTTTTCAAGTGGAGGTATTTCTCCGGTATCTATCACTTCTGCAGATTTTGATGGAGACGGAATTCCCGACCTGGCCGTCGCTCATCTTGGGTCCAGTACTATCTCGGTCTTTTTAGGAAATGGCGTAGGGGGGTTCTCCGCAGCACCAGGAAGTCCTTTTTTAAGTGGAGGTTCTAATTCAATTTCTATTACTTCTGCAGATTTTGATGGAGACGGGATTCCCGACCTGGCCGTCGTGGATTTTACTTCCAGCACCGTCTCCGTCTTTTTAGGAAATGGTGCTGGGGGGTTCTCATCAGCAATAGGAAGTCCTTTCCCCACAGGTGGATCCCAGCCCCAATCCATTACTGCCGCTGATTTTAATGGAGACGGGATTCCCGACCTGGCTGTCGCTAACGAATTCTCAAATTCAATCTCAGTTTTTTTAGGGAATGGTGCTGGGGGATTCGCCTCAGCATCAGGAAGTCCTTTTTCAAGTGGAGGTACAAGACCAAGAGATGTTACTGTTCTGGATATTAACTGTGATGGGATACCTGATCTGGCTGTCACGAACCTTGGGTCGGACACTGTCGCGGTTTTTTTAGGGAATGGTACAGGGGGATTCTCACCAGCAGGAACTTTTTCTAGTGGAGGTGGTCCGGTATCGATCGTATCTGCAGATTTTAATGGAGATGGAAGGTTTGACCTCGCAATTGCGAACTTACTTTCGGATACTATTTCGATCTTAATCAATACCTGTGATAATGTTCCTGTGCCAACGTGTCCGGCAAACATTACCACAACAAATGATACCGGCCAATGTGGTGCCTTGGTAAATTATCCAGCTCCAACAGTAACAGATCCATGTGGTGTGGTTGTTTCAGTTAGTTGCTTCCCTGCATCGGGCTCCTTCTTCCCTGTCGGAACAACTACGGTAACATGCACAGCAACGGACGCTTCAGGTAATACCAGCGCACCTTGTTCGTTTGAGGTCACAGTAAACGATACCGAACCGCCAATAATCACCTGTACAGCCGACATCACGGTATCGAATGATCCTGGTGAATGTGGAGCGATCGTCATCTATTCAGCTCCAACGATAAGTGACAACTGTCCGGGAGCGACAGCAGTATGCTCTCCAGCATCTGGAAGCTTTTTCCCTGTTGGAACCACAACAGTCACGTGCACAGCGACGGATGCAGCAGGCAATACAAGTGCCCCTTGTTCATTTACAGTAACAGTAAACGATA
This sequence comes from Metabacillus sp., assembly GCA_035645575.1. Taxonomy (GTDB): domain Bacteria; phylum Bacillota; class Bacilli; order Bacillales; family Bacillaceae; genus Metabacillus. The sequence goes on along the minus strand of DASQMK010000546.1, from coordinate 16,126 downwards.
CTGAACCTCCAGTGATTACCTGTCCTGCCGACATTAGAGGCTTTAATGATCCAGGTAGAAGTGGAGCATTTGTTAACTTTCCAGAACCTACAGTAAGCGATAACTGTCCTGGAGTGACAGCTGTTTGTACACCAGCATCCGGTTCTTTTTTTCCTCCTGGTACGACGACGGTCACTTGTACTGCAACAGATGCGGCTGGAAATACCAGCACTTGTTCGTTCGATGTGAGGGTGATTGTAGATCCTTGTAGATTCCTGTCTTAAAGGTCAAAAGAATTCATACTCATAATAAATAAGGGTACTCATAATGAGTACCCTTATATTATCTTTTTCCAACTGTTATACAAGAGGAATCGAATCCTATCATACATTAAAGTGCTTTTAATTTAAGGCGAATTCATATCGTTCTTATTCTGTTCCTGAAAATACGACTGGGCATTGAGGAGGAAAGTTTTTTGGTGGACAATTTACTACTATTTCAGAACGTGGTTGACAAATATTTGCTTCTATCTCTAACATTACTATGCTTTCTATTTGGACATTTTGACATATGTTAATCGAAACATCGAGTTGTTGGAATGATTGATTTCCCGCGTCATCTTGGATACACATAAAACAAGCATTGCACTCAAATTCCGTTATTTCACATTTTAAAAATGTTCCTTCTGGGGCACACAGCAAAAACTCTTCACAAACTGAGAACGGTTGTGGGGATGATATGCAAGATTCACCTCTCCTATTTGAAATTCGAACAGTAAAATGCCCCTTTTTTAACACGATTACTTTTTGTAGTGTGACCGTTTCCCCTGTCGAAAGTATAACATTCACATCTTTACGTCCATCGAATGGTGCAATTTCTGTACATAAGATCGATCCCGGTGCTAATGGATCAACTGGATTACCATCTTCATCTGTTAAGATACATTCTGCAGTTACTTGGCCACCTTGAACTTGCTCATCTATTTCCTCACAAGTAAAATTGAGTCTTTCTAGTCCAGAAGTTCCTCTAAAGCTTTGCACAGGAACATTAATTTGTCCAACAACCCAGTCATAGACTTTTGGAACCTTGATACAAAGTGGTTCCTGTTTTCCGTTCATATGTTTGAACTTCATGTGCTGTAATCTCCTTTTTTACAACTTTTATCTTCTTTTATTTCTATGCACTTTTCTATTTATTGGTTAGGATAAATACCTGTAAAGTCAAGGGTTTATTATCTTGATTGATAATAAACATTTTGCACATTTAAGTTGATATAAGTTGATATAAGTTATTTAGTTCAAATGATGTATATCCTATACATTTCTAGTTAACATAAAGCCAACTATACGAAGTAAATCAAATAGCCAAACCCTTGATATGACTGGGTTTGGCTATTTTCTGGTTTTATCGATTATGCATGATTTTATACATTGTTGATTTATCAGCTTTTTCATCTTGCTTACTTACTTTTTTACAGTAATCTTTTTGTATAAAAAAGGAGGGTTTTATGCAATTGAGTTCTTAGTTGAATGATAGGATTGAAGATGATCTTTTAAACTTTTTCAAGGTATTGTTCTAATTCCTTTATAAGCAAATTAGCACCTTCAGGACTGACTCTAATCACGACTGCTGTTACTACTGCTCTTGAAGAACAAGCAAAGCAACATTCTGCTCAACTTCAACAAATGCAAGAACGATTGAACAGAATTGAAAGCAGTCAAAATGACCGTGATCTAAAGTTAGTCCAGTCATTGAGAGAGTCTCAAGAAACAAAAAAATTGTTATTAGAAGTTAAAGAACAAGTTGCTGCAACTCAAGAAAAAAGAAGTTGGTGGCAAAAATTGTGGAAAGGATGATTTTTCATGAAAAGTGTAGGTGTAGTAAGAAAAGTAGACGAATTAGGAAGAATTGTTATTCCAATGGAATTACGCAGAGCATATGAAATAAACATTGGAGATCCACTAGAGATTTACGTTAATGAGGATCAAATCATCTTAAAAAAATATAAGCCCCAACATCAATGTATGATTACTGGAGATGTTTCAAATGAAAATTTCACTTTAGCAAATGGAAGCCCCTTCCCCTTTGTAATAGAGGTTTTTAACTGACATAAAGAATTTCATAGCGAAATATTCTAATTATCCAATTATGCTGAGAATATGTAGACCTAAAAAACGTTTGACAAGTGCCAATGTGAAAAGTACAATTTAACTACAGAGTTACTTAGTAGACAAGTGAACAAGGTATAGTGAAAAATTGGTAATTTTAAATGATCAATAGTTTGTTATATTAAGAGGAAATTGAACTGGAAAAATAAATAAAGGTACGATGTTATATTTATGTACAAAGCATAACTTAATGTTTGATTAATAATGTAAAGGATTACATACATCGGGTTCATTCCTATATAACAACAATGTACTTCTGGTGTATGATGAGTTACTCTAATTTTATAGCTTAAACTAAATTCTCTTTTGTAATAGACATAGGTAACCTAAACTGAATTTGTTTAAAGCGCTTACAGAAAACCGAATTAAAAAACTCATTATATAACCTAAAGATAGAAATTAACAGAAGGTGGGATATTAATGAAAATGTTTCAAAAAATAATGGTATTTCTAACTATAGGATTAGCTCTAAGTATATTAGTAGTTTTCTTTACTACTAGTAATGCAGTAGGTTCTGATAATGTAACTCTTATTCGATTTGGACATGGTGCTGCAGAATCAAATGAAAGACATTTAGCTGTTATGAAATTTAAAGAGCTGGTTGAAGAAAAATCACAAGGTGAAATGAAAGTTCAAGTGTATCCTAATGAGCAGATTGGCTCAGAGGCTGAAATGATAGAAAGCGTTACGTTTAATGATCTTCAAATGGTAGCAGCAAGTGCATTTAGTCAATATGATCAACGAATAAGTGTGTTTGAATTACCTTATCTTTTTGATTCTTACGAAGAGGCTTGGAAGGTTCTAGATGGTGAAATTGGACAGAAGGTGGCAGCACCTTTATTAGAGGATGGGTTAAGAATAGTATCCTATTTTGAGAACGGTTTCCGTCATGTTACTTCAAATGTACCAATTGAAGAACCAGGGGATTTAAAGGGATTGAAAATAAGGACTCCGGAATTTCCGTTATCCGTTAGTACCTTTAAGGCATTTGGTTCTAATCCTACACCAATGGCTTTTGGAGAATTATATATGGCTTTACAGCAGGGGACAGTAGATGCTCAGGAAAATCCTATCGCAAACATTTATGCCAGTAAATTTAACGAAATTCAAGATTATCTAAATTTAACAGGTCATCAATACATGCCACTGCCTGTTGCAATAAGTGAAGAATTTTGGCAAACACTTACTCCAGAAGAGCAAGAAATTATTATTAGTAGTGCAAGAGAAGCAGCACAATTCCACAGAGATATTTTAAGAAAAAATGAAGAAGAAATGCTGAGCGAACTACAAAATGCTGGTATGACAGTTATTCAACCGGATAGGGAGAAGTTTAGAGAAAAAGCTGAAGGTGTTTATAATGCCTATCAGAAGAGATTTGGTGAAGATCTTATTAATAACATATTGAAAGCGGTTGAGTAAAAAGGTAGAGGAAATAAGAGTTCTTCAACATGAGGAGGTCCGTTCATGAAATTCTTAAATTGGTTAGATAACCATTTAGAAGAATATATCCTAATCGTACTTAGTATTTGTACAGTAATAATTGTTTTTACACAGGTTTTTATGAGGTATGTGCTTGGCGAGTCCCTCACCTGGTCAGAAGAGGTTGCAAGATACCTATTTATATGGATGATTTATGTAGGTGTAAGTTATGGAGTGCAAAAAGATAAGCACCTAGGGGTAGATGCTTTTCCAATGATGTTTGAAAAAAAAGGTAGAATCATCATTGATATGATAGCCAGTTTTTCATTTTTTGTTTTTGCTGTAGTCATGACTTACTACGGGTTTGATATCGTTCTAAAAGTTACAAGAGAATCTGCAGCTTTGGAATTACCTCTTGAATGGGTATATGCTGCACCTGTAGTAGGAATGGTTCTAACCTCCATTCGTTTAATTCAAAAATTAGTTCGTTTAGTAAATGAATTGAAAGCGTTAAAACAATATAAGTGTGACGAGCAGACTGAGCTTCAGGAGGAAATCGTATGACGACTTTTGTATTATTTGGTACGTTCTTTTTGTTCATGATTCTTTCTGTCCCAATTGCGATATCTTTAGGATTAGCAGGCTTAATCACAGCTATTTATTCACCTAATATATCGATTACATTTCTTGCACAGGGGTTGGTAACTTCTACGGATAATTTCGCCTTAATGGCCATTCCGTTTTTCATCCTGGCTGGTGAAATAATGGGAAAGGGCGGGATCTCAACTCGCTTATTCAATTTAGCTAACATATTTGTTGGACGTTATACTGGAGGTTTTGCCATAGCAGCAGTTATTACTTGTATGTTCTTTGCTGCTATTTCTGGATCGGGGCCTGCAACAGTAGCAGCAGTTGGAGGCATTATGATACCTGCAATGGTAGCACAAGGTTATGATAGAAAATTTGCAACAGCTGTAATCGTAACAGCTGGTTCAATGGGGATTATTATTCCTCCGAGTATCCCGATGGTTCTTTATGGGATCTCAGGAAACCAGTCGATTGGAGATTTATTCCTAGGTGGGATTTTTCCAGGAGTTTTAATTGGAATTTGTTTAATCATTTGGTGTTATTTCTATTCCAAAAAGAAAGGGTATTCAGGAACGAAGGAAAGCTTCAGTTTTAAAAAGATGCTAATTGCTTTAAACCAAGCAAAATGGTCACTTTTAGTTCCAATCATTATTTTAGGGGGAATATACGGAGGAATTTTCACTCCTACAGAAGCAGCTGTATTTGGAGTCGTCTATGCAGCTTTTGTCAGTATGTTCTTGCATAAAGAGATCAAAATCAGCCATTTCCCTAAAATTATTGCTGAAGCAGCTATAAGCTCGGTGGCTATTTTAATCATTATTGGAACAGCTAATGCGTTTGGTACTATTCTAACAATGGAGAAAATACCACAAGCTATCGCAGAGTCTTTCTTATCAGTTTCTGAAAAATCAATTGTTATCATTTTAATCATTATCCTCTTGCTACTAATTATTGGCTGTTTTATAGATACATCAGCAGCAGTTATTATCTTTACACCAATTCTTTTTCCAGTAGCAAGCCAAGTAGGATTAGATCCAATTCACTTCGGGATTATCATGATTGTTACTTTATCAATAGGTTTTATTACTCCTCCACTCGGAGTGAATTTATTTGTCGGCTCAGGTATTTCCGGACTAAGTATGCCAACGTTAGTAAAAGGTGTTGTTCCATTCTTTTTCATTATGCTGGTGAGTTTGGCAATAATAGCAGTCATTCCAAAATTAACACTGCTATTACTGTAAGTTTGGGAGAGAGAATGTTATTTCTCTCCTCTTTTTTATACTATCAGAAACTAAAAAATTATAGCGACAAGCCAAGTTTTTCTAATCAAATTCTAAAAATAAAAAACTTCAAAAAATAATTTGTATACTTAGTAGACAAGTGACGACAGAGAATGTATACTACAGTTATAGAAAAACTTGTTAGATAAGTTCGGAGTAACTTGTATGACAAGTCGACAACATTACAAATATGAAACCGCTATAAAATAATTCATTGAGGTGATGAAGGTGAGAAATATAAGTGTTGAAGAGCTAAAAGAAATAGCTATTGAAATGAGAAAAACAGCTGTAACAATGATTCATAAAGCACAATCAGGTCATCCTGGTGGATCACTATCTGCTGCAGACCTAATGACAGCGTTATATTTTAAAGAAATGAACATCGATCCCGATAATCCGAACTGGGAGGATCGAGATAGATTCGTACTTTCAAAAGGACATGTTTGTCCAATTCAATATTCAGCTTTAGCATTAAAAGGTTATGTCCCATATGAAACCATTTATACATTAAGAGAATACGGTTCTCCTTTCCAAGGTCATCCAGATATGAAAAAGTGTCCTGGGATTGATATCTCAACAGGTTCACTAGGTCAAGGACTTTCATGCGGTGTTGGGATGGCGATTGCAGGAAAAAGAGATAAAAAATCTTATCGTGTCTTCTCATTATTAGGTGATGGGGAATGTCAAGAAGGTCAAATTTGGGAAGCAGCCCAAACTGCTGTTAAATATCAATTAGATAATTTAGTCGTATTTGTTGATAATAACAGACTTCAAATCGATGGTTTTACTGATGAAATCATGCCACTGCAAGATATAGAAAAGAAATTTGAAGTATTTGGATTTGAAACTAAGCGTATCGATGGACACTCAATGGAAGAGATTGTTGAGACACTTGATGAAGTAAGAATTGCCAAAAATGGTAAACCAAAATGTATTGTCATGGACACTGTAAAAGGTAAGGGAGTTTCTTATATGGAAGATGTTGCTGAATGGCATGGAGTAGCTCCTAATGATGAAGAATACAAACAGGCAATTGGAGAAATATCAGGGGGGTTAAAATAATGAGTATCTTAGAAAAAACGCTAACAACAAAGAAAGCAACTAGAGAAGCATTTGGCGATGAAATTGTGAAGCTAGGGAAAGAAAACAAAGATATTTATGTTATTGATGTTGATATTGCAAAATCATGTAAAACAAGCAATTTTATTAAGCAATTACCAGATCAGCATATCAATGTTGGAATTGCAGAGCAAAATGCAGCCGGATTAGCAGCTGGTCTTGCAACAACTGGTAAGATCCCTTTTGTAAGCACTTACGCTGTATTCGGCTCTTTAAGAATGGCAGAGCAAATTAGACAAGAGGTTTGCTATCCAAATTTAAATGTTAAAATCGCTTGTTCTCATGGTGGATTAACGCCAGCTAATGATGGAGGAAGTCACCAGGCAATTGAGGATATGGGGGTATTAAGAAGCTTTCCAAACATGACCGTTATTATGGGGGCAGATTACTATTCTACTAGAAAGCTAGTTGAGCAAGCAGCAAAAATATATGGTCCGGTTTATTTACGCTTTACAAGGGATACAGTTCCAATGATTTATGATGAAAATGAAGAATTTACAATTGGTAAAGCGAAAAGATTACAAGAAGGTTCAGACATTGCCATCATTGCAAATGGTGATACTGTTCGTTTAGCAATTGAAGCGACAAAAGAGTTAGAAAAAGAAGGAATCTCTGTCAAGCTATTAGATATGCACACGATTAAACCACTAGACCGTGATGTAGTAGTTGAATGTTTAAATGTTGGAAAAATCATTACTGTTGAAGACCACAATATTTTAAACGGCCTAGGAAGTGCTGTATGTGAAGTCGTAGCTGAAGAAGGTAAGGGGAAAGTTAGACGAATTGGGGTTCAGGATCAATTTGGTCAATCTGCTCCATATGAAAAGCTTTTAGAACTTAATGGAATCACTGTTGAAAATATCATTATTACTGCAAAAGAAATGCTTCAATAAAAATAATCAAATGTTAGCAAACTATGAAACTAGGAGTGAATATCAATGTTTGAATTAAAGGATAGAGTAGCAATCGTAACAGGAAGTGGATCTAAAAAAGGGATTGGGCGTACAATCGCATTATCACTTGCGAATCAGGGAGCTGCAGTTGTTGTAGCAGATTTAAATTTAGAAGGAATCGATGATACTGTGAACGCTATTACTGAAGCAGGCGGAAAGGCATTAGGGGTAGAGTTGAATGTAACTAATAAAGAATCAGTTGATGCAATGGTAGATAAAGTCCTTACGAACTATGGAAAAATCGATATCCTTGTTAATAATGCTGGAATTTCTCAAAAAGTAACAGTTCAGGATATGACACTCGAAGATATGACGAGAATATTTAATGTGAATATGTATGGTTTATTCCTTTGTACTCAAGCAGTACTAGATACAATGAAAAAACAAAAATTTGGTCGAATTATCAATCTTTCTTCTGTATCTGCTAAAAGAGGTGGCGGTGTATTCGGTGGTGCACACTATTCAGCATCTAAAGCTGCTGTACTAGGTTTCTCTAAAAATCTTGCGCGTGAAGTAGCTGTTGATGGAATTACAGTAAACAGTGTTGCTCCAGGTCTTGTAAATACAGAGATTTGGAAGTCTCTTCCTGAAGAGGATGCAAAGAAGGTTATTGATAGCATTCCTATGGGCAGACCTGGAGAAGTTAGTGAAATTGCATCAGCTATCGCATTTTTAGCTTCAGAAGAAGCATCTTATATTACTGGAGAAGAAATAGATATCAACGGCGGTTCTCACATGGATTAGTTTATATAGATGAAACAGGCAACCGACCTCGTCGGCTGTCTGTTTCATTATTTTATTTTAATTTTGTATCCAATTAAGAATGTAGAGAGAAGTGAGTACGATCAATTTTAACCGTGTTTCAAGTCAAAAATTATATATCCAAATTTATAATCAGATCCTTTCAGAGATTGAAGTTGGGTCATTTAAGGAAGGAGAAAAGCTTCCTACGGAAAGAGAGCTATGTGATCTTTTTAATGTTAGTCGTGCACCCGTTAGGCAGGCTCTCAGTGCATTAGAATTGAATGGCGTTATTTATTCTCGTCAGGGGGAAGGAGTTTTTGTTAAAAACAGTAAAGTTCTAACCGGGAATTTTCAAACGGCTTTCTTTTTAAAATCAATTTCTCCAGAGGATATTGTTGAAGCAAGAATGAGTATAGAGCCATTAATTATTGAATTTGCAGCTTTAAGAGCAACTGATGAAGATATTAGAGCACTTCAAAAGACGATAAAGAAAATGGAAAAAGAAACGAAAGCTGGGGTATATGAACCCGATACAGATGAGATCTTACACAAACAAATAGCTGAGGCTTCGCATAATGACTTATTTATAAAATTTATGTCAGCCATTAGTAATGCAATGAAGCAACAGGAAATGTGGCATTTTATTAGAGATAGGACCGTAACACGGCCAGAATATCGGGATATAAATTTTCAAGAGCATCAATCTCTCATTAAAGCTATTGAGGATCATAACCCAAAAGAAGCAGTTGATGTAATGACATCTCATATGGAGAACCTTTATGAAAGGTATTGGAAAGCTTAATATTTTCTAAAGAAGCATTACCTTGTATTTGTATGGAAACACAATTGTGTAAAAAGATATCTGATTTAACGTGAATAGTTAGTAACAATTTTGATAGCTAACAAAAAAACATTGACAAGCGATTGTTTGAATGGAGGAGAAGGACAGATGGGTACAGTAATTTGCCAAAATTGTAATTCAACAATTGATCACTTTGAAAATGAAAAGGTAACTGTTCTTTATTCTAAGTGTGAATGCTGTGACGATATTCATAGGGTAGATCTTAGTAACGAAAAATGATTTAGATATAAAAATATTTTTTTATAAAGGAATGAAAAGGTTTTCGGTTATGTGAACCTTGAATTGATGTTGTATGAGGTTATACAAGATTAGGAGGAACAAAATGAAAGTAGCTATTGCGTCTGATCACGGTGGGATCACAATTCGGAAAGAAATTATCAATTTGCTTGAAGAACTGAATATAGAGTATGTTGATTTAGGATGTAAATGTCAAACTTCTGTTGATTACCCTGATTATGCAGTTCCAGTAGCAGAAATGGTAGCAAAAGGTGAGGCAGAAAGAGGGATATTAGTGTGTGGTACTGGTATTGGAATGAGTATCGCAGCCAACAAAGTAAAAGGAGTTCGTTGTGCACTTGTCCATGATACCTTTAGTGCAAAAGCAACGAGGGAGCATAATAACTCTAATATATTAGCCATGGGAGAGCGGGTTATTGGTCCAGGGTTAGCTCGTGACATTACAAAAATATGGCTAACTACCGCCTTTGAAGAAGGGGGAAGACATGAAAATCGTATAAATAAGATATCTGATATTGAAATGCAATTTAGTTAAATTGAAATACCACACTATAGCTTTATTATAAACGACAGTAAATTTGTGATTGATGTGAGTGATGGTCTAACCATCACTTTTTTACTATGTGAAAGAAAGTATAAAAATTTTAATGATAATAGTATAAGAAAAACAAGACTTTCGCCATTATGACTTGAGGCCAAGCAAAGTTTTTCTAATAAAAGTTTTTAATTTTAAAACTTGAAATAAATAAATAAATAAAATGGAACTTATTTATTTCATTCGAAGCATTTGATTTTATGTTTTCACCCAGTAATAGTGTTGCTCTTTAAAAAAGAAAGGCTTATAATTATATATGTTTTAAAAACGTTTACTTATTAAGAATATATATTGAGAGAAGTGATTAAAATTAGCTTTAATCGGGTATCCAGTGAAAAATTATACATACAAATTTATAATCAAATTCTTTCAGAAATCCAATCAGGATCTTTTAATATAGGTGATAAATTGCCTGCAGAACGAGAGCTTTGTGCCCAGTTTGGAGTTAGTCGTGCTCCGGTCAGACAAGCATTAAGTGCCCTTGAGTTGAATGGTATTATTTATTCTCGTCAAGGAGAAGGTGTGTATGTTAAAAATACACAGATTACTAACAATTCCGAATCATCCTTTATATTGGATTCAACCTCACCAGAAGACATTGTAGAAGCAAGAATGAATATCGAACCATTAATTATTAAATATGCAGCACAAAGAGCTACAGAAGAGGATATTAAGGAACTTCGCTCTACGATTCAAAAAATGGAGGAGGAAACAAAGGCTGGCATCTATGTTCCAGAGACAGATGAGGCACTCCATAAAGGAATAGCAAAGGCTTCTCATAATGATTTATTTATAAAGATTATGGCTGCCATCAGTAATGCGATGAAATCTCAAGAAATGTGGAAATTTATTCGTGATCGCACGGTAACTCGTCCAGATTATCGCGAGGTTAATTTTAAGGAGCATAAAATGCTTATAAAAGCCATCGAAGAACACAATGAAACGGAAGCGGTAGAGATTATGACATTTCATATGCAGAACCTTTATGATCGGTATTGGAAAGATTAATTTGTAGAGCATTCAACCTAGTGATTTCAATTAAAATGGACTTTTCAAGATGTGTTTTCTTGATGAAGTCCATTTTTTTATTTTTGTAGTATAAGGGATGTTAGAAAGCTCAGAATATTTACCCAATTTACATTGACAATTTTCAATAGCTCTTATATACTACGTTTATGAGTTAACTTAGTATACAAGTTAATAAGATGACAATTAGACAGGTAATAACCTTAATGTTTTTTTGTAATCGCTACCAAATGAAGGTTAGTTATTCAATATTGAGGTTAGGTTAAATCTCTTTTGTCCTTGGTTTTTTGGTTGTAACCAAATGTAAGCGATTACTTGTCCTTGTTTTTTCTCACAAAAAAGAAGTGTAAGGGGGAAGGGATTTGAAAGCAGCGTTATTTGATAGGGTTGAACATATCGAGGTCATTGGCAAAGAGGTACCAAAAATTAAGGGGAATGAAGTATTAATTCAAGTGAAGATTGCTGGGATATGCGGTTCTGATGTCCATGCATATGTAGGTAAACATCCTTTTAGGCGGCCGCCGAGTATTTTAGGGCATGAGGTAATAGGTGAAATTAAAGAAGTTGGAGGAAATGTCACAACGTTTGAAGTTGGAGAGATGGTCACCATTGAACCTCAAGTAGGATGCGGCAATTGCAGACCATGCACAGAGGGACATTATAATCTATGCGAAGAAAAAGTTGTACTTGGAACAACAAAGTGGGATGGAGGCTTTGCCCAATACGTGGTATCTCCAGAAAATAGTCTACATAAAATCCCAAAAACACTAACGCCAGACTTGGCCGTCCTTACTGAACCACTAGCAGTTGGTGTCCATGCAGTTAATATCGCTGACATACAAAAAGGAGATAAAGTAGCGATTCTTGGTTCAGGACCTATAGGGCTTGTAACAGCAGTTGCTGCACATGATAAAGGTGCTGAAACAATATGTCTGACAGATGCAATTGATAAAAACTTAGAAATAGGAAAAGCTCTTTGTGCGACAGATGTTGTAAATATAAGGTTTCAATCCTTACAAAATTATGTTGATGCTCATATTGGTCAATTTGATCATGTTTTCCTTACTGCGGGCTATGGAGCAATTTTAGATGATGCTTTATCTGTTATTAAAAGAAAGGGAAAAATCATATCTATTGCGTTATTTGAAGAAAAGGTATCAATGGATTTAAATAGATTGATGATTTCAGAGGTTCAGATGTTTGGGTCATCTATGTATGTAAAAGAAGATTTTAAAACAGCAATTGATATTATAGCGAGTCATAAGTATAAGCTTGAATCATTAATCACCCATAGATTTCAGTTTGACCAAATAAATGAAGCAATGAAAGTGGCGTTAACAAAGAATGGTTCTCCTATCAAAATAGTTCTTGATTATATAAAAAATTAGTATTTGTTTAATGAAAAAATAGGTGTGTTTAAGAAAACCGCCTATTTAAAAATATAAAATTTAAATTTAAGGGGGAGCAATGATGAGAAAAGGTGTTTTTTCTTTCATATTAGTAATGATGATGGTTTTCTTAGCTGCTTGCGGCGGGAAGGAAACAGCTGGTGATAGTGAAAAGAGTAATGATAATGGCGGTAAAATTACAATTAAATTTGCCCATAGTGCAGTGGAATCAAACTCAAGACATGAGGCTGCTTTAGAGTTTAAGTCTTTAGTAGAAGAGAAATCGAATAATGAAATAACAGTTGAAGTTTTCCCGAATGAAGTTTTAGGTAGTGAGCCGCAAATGGTTGAAGGTGTTGCATTTAATGATATACAGATGGTAGCGGCTAGTACGTATGCACAATATGAACCAAAGGTAGATGTCTTCGGATTACCATTTTTATTTGAGTCAAATGAACAAGCATGGGCAACACTAGATGGTCCAATCGGTGAGGAAGTATTTTCAGGATTACTTGATGATAACTTACGTGTGTTAGGTCATTTTGAAAACGGATTCAGACATGTGACGAATAATTCAAAGCCAATTGAAAAGGTTGAGGATTTAAAAGGATTAAAAATCCGCACACCTGAGATGCCTATTTTAGTAAGTATATTTGAAGCACTTGGATCAAACCCTACTCCAATGGCATTTGGTGAACTCTATATGGCCTTACAACAAGGTACAGTGGACGGACAGGAAAACCCAATCTCAAATATTCATGCAAGTAAATTCTATGAAGTACAAGATTATTTAAGTCTAACAGGGCATTCTTATAGTGCAACAACTGTAGCGATAAGTGATGAATTTTGGCAAACACTATCACCTGAGCAGCAGGAAATCGTTCAATCAAGCTTAAAAGAAGCTTCAACTTTTCATAGAAACTTAGTTATGGAGGATGAAGAAACACTATTAAAAGAGCTGGAAGAAGCAGGAATGAAAGTCAATCGACCAGATATTGCCTCTTTCAGAGAAGCTTCGAAGGCCGTATATGAAGAGTATGAAGATACTTATGGTAAAGATCTTATCGATCGTATCTTAAAGGAACTAGAATAAGGTGAAAAAAGCAGAATCTATCCTTAAATGTGACCTTGGGTGGGTTCTGCTTTTATAAAGGAGGGGAGCATATGTCACTTTTAAAATGGTTAGATGAGAATGTAGAGGGTATCTTACTTATCTTGCTTAGTATTCTAACTGTAGTAGTTGTTTTTATTCAAGTTTTTATGAGGTATGTATTAGGTTCATCCCTTGTCTGGTCAGAAGAACTAGCCAGGTATGCCTTTATATGGATGATTTATATAGGGGTAAGCTATGGAGTTAAAAGAAAAGCTCATATAAGCGTAGATGCAGTTTCCCTGTTGTTTAAGAGAAAGGGTAAATTCATCTTAGCGATGTGTTCAAATATAGCTTTTTTAGCATTTGCTGTTATTCTTATCTATTTTAGTTTTGAAGTAGTAAATCAAGTGACGCGCAGTTCTCCTGCTATGGATATACCCATGCAATGGGTGTATGCAGCTCCAATGGTCGGATTGCTGTTAACAGCTATTAGAATCATTCAGAGAATGAAAATTCAAATTGATGTATTTAAATCTGGAGAGTAGGTGATAATCATGACAGCACTAGTGTTATTTGGTAGTTTCATCTTCTTTTTGCTATTAACAGTTCCTATTGGTATTTCTCTAGGGTTAGCCTCCCTTGTCACGATTTTAAATGCAGATGTAACGTCTGTAGAATATCTGGCACAAAGTCTAGTTCAATCAACTGATTCATTTCCATTAATGGCCGTACCTTTTTTCATTTTAGCAGGGGAGATTATGGGGAAAGGTGGGATATCAGAACGTCTCTTTAAGCTGGCAAATGTTTTTGTTGGGAATTTTACAGGTGGGTTTGCAATGGCTGCGGTCCTAACATGTATGTTTTTTGCAGCTATTTCTGGTTCAGGTCCTGCAACAGTTGCTGCAGTAGGAGGAATTATGATCCCTGCTATGGTTGGATATGGCTATGAAAAAAAATTTGCAACGGCAGTAGTCGTAGCTGCGGGTGCATTAGGGATTATCATTCCGCCAAGTATTCCTATGGTTATATATGGTGTTTCTGGAAGTGTGTCAATTGGTGATATGTTTATTGCCGGCATTATACCAGGAATTCTTATTAGTGCTGTGATGATGGGTTGGAGCTATATATACTCTAAAAAGAAAAATTACAAAGGAAATGGTGAAAAGTTTACGATTAAAAGAGCCTTATCTGGGATTAATGAGGCTAAGTGGGCAATATTTATCCCTGTCCTTATCTTAGGAGGAATTTATGGCGGGATATTTACCCCAACAGAAGCAGCGGTAGTTGCTGTAGTATACGCAGCATTCATTAGTATATTTGTATATAAAGAGTTGACATTTAAATCCTTTCCAAATGTTCTAAAAGATGCAGCGTTAACCTCTGCAACGATCCTAATCATTATTGGAACAGCAAACGCCTTTGGAAGAATTTTAACCTTGGAGCAAATACCTAGAATGGTTGCAGATTCCTTATTAAGTGTGTCATCAAATCCTCTAGTTATTTTATTACTCCTTAATCTCTTATTATTATTTGTTGGAATGTTTATGGATACAGTCGCAGCCATCATTATTTTAGTCCCAATATTATTGCCAATTGCTATAAATATTGGAATCGACCCGATTCAGTTTGGAATTATTATGATCGTAAACTTAGCGATTGGTTTTATTACTCCGCCAGTAGGTGTAAATCTATTTGTTGGTTCTGGGATATCTGGATTATCAATCGAGACATTAGCAAAAGCAACAGTTCCATTTTTTGTTTCAATGATTTTAAGTCTAGCTGTTATCACAGTCATTCCTGAAGTATCGTTATTCTTATTGGAGTTGTTTAAATAGTTTAAATTTATAAAGGATTGAGCTATATCATGTTGACAATGACCAATTGGGCAAGTAAACTTTAATTGTTGGATTACTTAGTATACAAGATTACAAGTATTTGCCTTTTTGGCTAACTAAGTGTACTTAATGAAAAGAACTAGAGGAGGAATTGGTATGGCTTCAGTTACATTTTTAAATGATCCTGTTACATTAGTAGGAAGAGAAATAAAAGTGGGAGACACTGCACCTGATTTTTTAGTACTTGATAATGATTTGTCTAAGGTAACACTTGAGGATTCCGAAGGAAAGGTACGCTTAATTTCAGTAGTGCCTTCAATTGACACAGAGGTTTGTGACGCTCAAACTCGACGTTTTAACGAAGATGCCTCTAATATTAGTGGTGTGGAAGTATTAACAATCAGTGTTGATTTACCATTTGCTCAAAAGAGATGGTGTGGTTCAAATGGGCTTGAAAATGTTAAAACACTTTCCGACCACCGTGATCTTTCATTTGGTGAAGCGTATGGAGTTCTTATCAAAGAATTACGCTTATTAGCAAGAGCAGTATTTGTCATTGATTCAAATGATAAGGTTACATATGTAGAATATGTAAATGAAGTATCAAATCATCCTGATTATGAAGCTGCGATTAAGGCTGCGAAAGATGCACGATAAATAAAAAATATAATACTTTTGTATAAGGAGGATTCCAAATAGTGGGATTCTCTTTTTCATTTGTTTAAACCAATTTTGACAGAGGAGAGGGCAGGGGTTAAAAAGTTCTGGATTATCATAACTAGGAAAGCTAGAGGTATAATAATTTAGGGCTATCAACTTACCATAGATTCGTTTACCACT
>DASQMK010000545.1:0-2369 GCA_035645575.1 Metabacillus sp. | reverse complement strand
GGTTGGAAATATTTGTAGAGTAAACGTAATTTAGAATATCTTTGAACTCTTTCACAATTGATGTTAAATCAGTATTTCTCATATCCGTGGCAAAAACCAAAATTTTATCCGCGACAAAGCTTTCAATTTGATCTTTATCCTTCATCAGCATGATTGTCTGTAAAATAATCGCCTCATCATCGCTTCTTCTGCGTTGCAACGGAGTAAACTGTGCAACCTCTTTCATAAATGGATGTTTCAATAATTCTTCGATCATAGTTGCATTTTTTGTACCCATTTTCGCACGTGATTTTTGTTGCTTTGTCAATGGCGTACCATTATTCCATCTAAAGAATAGTTCTTCAATCTCTTCGTCAGTAGCATCTTCAATTCTTTG
This sequence comes from Metabacillus sp., assembly GCA_035645575.1. Lineage (GTDB taxonomy): Bacteria > Bacillota > Bacilli > Bacillales > Bacillaceae > Metabacillus. The sequence goes on along the minus strand of DASQMK010000545.1, from coordinate 1,993 downwards.
AACTGGGATATTAGTGGTCATGATTTCAGCTTGTACATCTTGAGGCAATTCATCGAAATATTTACCCGCTATCGTAACCTTTTCAATCTTACCTTTCATTCCCTGTATAAAAAGGTCTGGAGTTTCTACATGTAGAGGGTATGCCTTGTCAGGGTATACTCCTGTTTCGGGATCTCTTACACCTCTAACGAAATTTATAAGGTTAGTGCTACGCTGTTTACCGTCTAACACATATTCATATTTATCTGCCTTAAAAACTAAGATAGGTGGCATCGCCCATCCAGATGCCGCTGTATGAATAAATAGCGATTTTTGTAGCTCATCCCATTGACCACTTGGTCTTTGAATTGGATAGTTGAAATTCAGCTCTCCACTTTCTGCCATCCTGAATAAATCTTTAATGCTCCATGAGGGGCTAGTTGTTTTCATTCTCATCAATCCTTTTCAATGTTATTTTCGTTTTATGTCCAATTAATAATGTTAAAAATATTATAACATTATTAATGGATTTTGTCAAAGGATTTTAAAAACAAAAGTTTATTCTTCTGGTTTTGCTATGGTAAACATTAAGCCTAATTTTTCACTGGAGTAATCCAGAGTATATTTTAAACCGTGGTATTCTTTTGATTTGACTGTCTTATTTTTTATAGTGTTATCAGCATCTAAATCAGTAAATAACAACTTTCCTCTATCGCCTTTAGACATATCAGGATTAAACACATTCATTAAAACCCCAATAACTCTATAATAATCTTCAAGGTCTTCTGATATATCTCCTCTTTTAATGAGAATCAAATCGTTAATCTCTTTTGAATCTTCATCGAAATTTCCCATTAAGGAAAAATTATTATTAAAATTATGATAAAAAATATTTGTTGTTTCTCCTTCTTTTAAAACGGGGTGAATATTCAACAGATCATTTCCTAATAAATTTACCGCTTCTTCATTGTAATGCTGTTGAAATTCTTCGGGTGTAAATTCCATTTGATAATGTTCATCTTCCATTTCGTCAGTCTCATTAGATACTTTTTCAACAGGTGTGTCATTGCTTTTGCTTTCTGTAGACACTTCCTCTTTGTTTGATTTCATTGCATTGCCACTTACCCACGCCACTATAAAAACTCCTATTCCAATCGTTAAAGCGACAATGGCTATTTTCTTAAAAAGTCTCATGAATTTCCTCCTTATGCGTTGTGAGACTATTATACTATGTTTTTCCAAATGTTTTAACAATTTTTCTGGATAAATTAAAAAAATTATCTGGTGACATAATAATCTCATCTTCTCCTTGTTTTATTGTAATTTTCCCATCGACCATATAAGCACACACTAAGCCACAATCATCCTCCTCTTCTTCCCAAATAAATTCTTTTTCACACTCACTATTAGCTATCCATTTGTTCTCACACGGTACATTAGCAAAACCTTGGTAACTATCGTTAATTGAAGAGAGAATCATTAAGATTAAATTAATTGCATCCTTCATATTATATATCGACAAAAACTCAAATTCTGTATGCTCATTCTGGTATCCTGCGCTCAAATTTATTGTATTGACTCCATTCTTAGCGAAAATGCACGCATCAGATGATCTTCCTTTTACACATGAATAATCTAAACCTATCTCTTTTGAAATTCTTTCAACAAAATCGCCAACCTCATTACAGCAGAAAGGATATTCTGATCCTACAACAATATCTCTACTTCCTTGACGATCTACAACAATCGCCAAATCAACATCCTTATAAAATGACTTGTTTATCTTTTCTGCTCCGACAAGACCTATTTCTTCTTCTCTGCTGAATGCGACTTTAATCGTACCGTTAAAATGTTCTGGAATTTTCTCAATAACTGAAAGGATAATTGCTATTCCTGCTCTATCATCCGCACCTAGAATCGTACGAGAACCATCAGGCAACTCTGCGGTAATAATCCCACCCTTATTAACTACCCTCTTCTCTCTTTTTATCCCGTATACGGTATCCATATGAGC
>DASQMK010000544.1:0-3814 GCA_035645575.1 Metabacillus sp. | reverse complement strand
ATTAATTCTCAACTAAAAAAAAATACCGCACTTTCCAGTACAAGTTTAAAAAAGAATCCTACTATTTTTAATACGTTTAAGCGAGACTATCAGCTATGGATCTTAATATTACCGGCTATTGTCACAGTGCTTATCTTCAATTATATTCCAATGTATGGGATCCAATTAGCCTTCCGAGAATATAGCTTCACTGAAGGAATTACTGGTGGAGAATGGGTAGGATTAAAATACTTCGCACAGTTTATAGAAAGCCACATGTTTACTGATTTGATTAGAAACACACTTGTACTTAGTGTAGTTACTATTTTAGTAGGCTTTCCCGCACCTATCATTTTAGCCTTGTTAATCAATCAAATAGCGTTTAAGAGAACTAAAAAAGTCATTCAAACAACCGTTTATTTACCGCATTTCATTTCTACTGTTGTATTAGTTGGTTTACTAAACGTCCTATTATCACCAAATTCAGGTATCATCGGACATTTTGTTGGCCTGCTTGGTTTAGACATTAATTTGTTGGCAAATACAAAAACGTTCGTACCAGTCTATGTCATATCTGATGTTTGGCAGCACTGCGGGTGGAACAGCATTATTTACTTAGCAGCATTGTCTAGTGTAGATCCTCAACTCTATGACTCTGCTAAGGTTGATGGAGCAAGTAAATGGCAAATAATCCGTAACGTAGAGATTCCCGCCATTATACCAACAATTATTATCCTCTTCATATTAAATATGGGTTCTATTATAAGCACAGGATTTGAGAAGATTTTCCTCATGCAGAATTCCTTAAACATTCCTGTATCCGAAGTAATAGAGACTTATGTTTATAAGATTGGTATTGAGTCTAGTCAATTTAGCTTTGCTGCAGCTATTGGTTTATTCAATACATTAATTAATTTTGCTCTATTAGTTATTGTTAACCAGATTGCAAAGAAGTTTGCTCGGATTAGCTTATGGTGATTCATTATAAAAACATAGGAGGATAAAAATGCGTACTCATTCTTTAAAAAATAAAAGTTTAAATGACAATTTATTTACAGTATTCACTTATGTATTACTAGCACTTGTCTTTTTAGCAGTAGTTTATCCACTTTACTTTGTTGTTATCGCATCTGTTAGTGATTCAACCCTTGTAGCAACTGGAAAAGTAATTCTATTTCCAAAGGGTTTTAGTTTATTTGGTTATGAGCAAATATTTCAAGATAGCAGAATATGGACAGGGTACAAAAATACAATTGTGTACACAGTGGTAGGTACTGGGATAAATCTATTATTTACAATACCGGCTGCATATGTACTGTCCAGACAAGAATTTCGTGCAAGACGACCTTTAATGTTTTTCTTCATTTTCACTATGTTTTTTAATGGAGGCTTGATTCCAACTTACCTTCTTATGCAAGATTTAAATTTAGTAAATACTATGTGGGTATTTGTTTTTAACCCTTTAACCATCAATGTTTTTAATTTAATTATAACTCGAACATTCTTCGAAAATAATATACCAAATGAAATGTATGAGGCTGCTTCGATGGATGGATGTAGCCATTTTAAGTTTTTTTTCAGTATTGTCATTCCATTGTCTAAAGCTGTCATTTCAGTTATTGGTCTTTACTACTTGGTGTATCATTGGAATGATTTCTTTAATGCTTTAATTTATATTAGATCTAGCGAAAAGCAACCATTACAAATGGTACTTCGTGACATTCTACTCTCAAATCAAGTATTCAGTGAAGGAGCTGGATCAACAGGAGGTGGCTATGCACAACGATATGCGGATCAAATTAAATATGGAGTTATTATTGTATCTACACTACCAGTACTAATTATATATCCATTTCTTCAGAAATATTTTGAAAAAGGCGTTTTAATAGGGTCAGTAAAAGGTTGATTTACCAATGTGTGACACTTGCGCATTTCTCCCCATTTTCAGTTTCCGAATGATTATGGCTGTAAGTCTTTAGATAGAATGTTTTGCCTTCACTGTTATCGAACAAGCTTTAGAGACCTATAAATTCTTTTACAGATGAACTTAGATTTATCAAAAGGCAAAAAGTAGAAGTGATGGACCAATGGAACTAGTAGAAAAATAGCAAATAATCCTGAATTCAGAATGTCAGGCTGGGAGCCTGAACGTTTAGTATCTCTAAAACAACTATTTCAATCATATACCAGGATATCTGAAGTAAATTTATGGGCTAACCTTAAGTATTTTTTCGAACAAGTTATCCCTGTTGCAGAAGCGAACGATATAAAAATATGACCAAGATCATGCATTTAAAGCAGCGGAATTATGTATTGATGTACAAGAAAAAGCTATTCTTTTAGAAAAATAAACCCATTTTACTCTTCATCGATGTAAAACCTTAAATTTAGGTAGTGCATGCGTAATTACAGAATTATTGGTATGTTACTAATTGTATAATTTACTATACCATATATAAGATGTGAATGACTTTCACCTACTTTAATTGCCAATGATATTAGGAATATCCTTACAAAACAAATTAGGAGGTAGTTAAGACATTTTGTATAGAGATGTGGCTTGACTGTTTATTAAAAAATTTATAAAAAGAAGGTTAGTACCATAGGGTGGGAACAATATGTGCTAGCTTTCTTTGTTATAGTTTTGAATATAATTTTAATATCAATCTAGTTATTCATAGCTTAATTTTTCTACTATATACAAATAATAAATAATTCAAGTGCGATATGGAACAAGATGCAAAGGAGGTTTAATAGGATAAAATTGGCAAATGTCTCAATAATAGGTGGAGAAATTTAAAGGTATATCTAAGGATAAGGCTGAAAGCTTTTGATAAAGGAATTTGTAGTAAGTTATTACACACCTATGTTAACAATTGATTTCTGGTGCCGTAATAGAGTCAACGCGATGAGCCTATTAAAATCATAGTTTCAAGCTATTTTTTAATTTTATAGAATCGCAAGAATCCTTATAAAGTGACTAATTTGTATTACGAAGATTTGGAGTCATTTTGTGTAGGTGAAAATATGAATTTTAGAAAAGAACAATGTATTCATACCACAAGATAATTAATGCATAATCATTTCTATGGTAAGCAATAAAAAAATATTCGGTAGCACCAGGTTACCGCATTTAAAATGGGGGTAGAACAGGTGACAAATATTTCTGAATGGTATATGCGACTAGGTAACTGGGCATTCAAATTATTTTTTTTAAATATTTTATGGGTGTTGTTTACAATTATGGGAATAGTGATATTAGGTGTATTTCCAGCTACAACAGCTTTGTTTGCAGTAATTAGAAAGCTAATTATGCAAGATGAAGATACGTCTATCTTCTCACTGTTTTGGAGTACATATAAGAAAGAATTTGCAAGATCTAATTTGTTAGGAGCTGTTATTTCATTAATAGGTGCTATCCTTGTTATAGACATCTATATTCTTATGCAACTAGAACCAAGTATATTAAACCAAACAATAAAGGTTATTCTATTGCTTGTCTTTATGATATATTTGATTACAACCATATATGTATTTCCTATCTTTGTCCATCTTGACCTAAAAATATTTGGATGTATTAAATATGCTTTTGTATTAGTAATTGGGCGACCGTTATATACCATTCTATTAATCATCTGTTTGATAATTATTTCTTTTGTGTTAAGATCGATTCCTGGATTAATTCCTGTTTTTGGAGTTAGTCTATTTGCATTAGTATTTATGAAAATATCATCATTATCTTTACCCAAAATAAATATCCCTACTAAGTGAAGAAACCGTTATCAATTTACGGTTTTTCTTTTTTAAATCTAGTGTTTTCGAAACGTCTCTTTGT
>DASQMK010000543.1:0-1923 GCA_035645575.1 Metabacillus sp. | reverse complement strand
AATGAGGCCCTTTAGGTGTCATAATAATTTTCCTAGTCGTATCATTCACATAAAGAATCTTTATATCTAATCGTTCATCTGGTAGTTGATCTTCAATTAAATGAGCCCATTCCACTACTGTTATCCCATTTCCATGAAAATACTCATCAAAACCTAGGTCTTCATCAGCATTTTCAACACGGTACACATCCATATGATATAAGGGTAATCTGCCATCTTTATATTCTTTTATAATCGTAAATGTAGGGCTATTCACATTTCGGCTTATTCCAAGCCCTTTCGCAAGTCCTTTAGTAAAAGTTGTTTTGCCAGCACCCAAATCCCCTTCAAGTGTAATGACATCTCTTTTTTTTAGTTTCTTTGATAAGTTTATTGCAATCGTTGTTGTATCTTCAGTACTTTTTGTTATAAATTCAAATTGTTCCACTTTTCCTCACCTTACTTATTTTTTAAAGTGGTTATACCCTAGTTTATCAAGTTTTATATAGTCTTGATTCTTTGTTTTTAATAATACTCCATTATGATTAGGTTGAACTACCCCTATTTTTGTCACTTGTACTCCTATATCATCACAAGCATGTTTCAATTTCTCCCATGACTCTTGTGAAGTTGTCCCAACTAGCTCGAAATCTTCCCCACCATATAGAACCCAGCTTTGGATATTATAGCTTGATTGTAATGATAAAAGTTCGTCGCTTATAGGAAGGGCTTCTTCCTCTATAATAATCCCAACATCACTTGCTTCTGCAATCTCATTTAATTCACTTGCAAGTCCGTCACTTACATCGTTGAGTGAAGCTCTGTTTAATCCCCCTGCAATCCTTCCAACTTTCACTTGAGGAGTCGGCATTTTATGCTTTTGGATTAAATAAGTTTTTAAAGATTGAGTATGTACAGTAGCTTGGCCTAATAAAATAGCTAGACCTGCAGCAGAATCACCGATTGTTCCCGTTACAAAGACGATATCATCTATCTTCGCTTTACTTCTTAGTGTGCTTCGCCCCTGCTCCACTTCTCCGATTACTGTAACAGTAATCACGAGTTTATCTGAGGTAGAAACTGTATCGCCACCTAATAGGTCCATTTTATATTCTTCTGATAACTGTTTCATTCCCTCATAAATTCCTAAAAGATCATCTTCTTGCCAATTAGCAGGAACAGCTAGAGAAACCAAATAATAAAGAGGTGTCGCTGCCATTGCAGCTAGGTCACTTATGTTGACAGCCAAAGCTTTGTACCCTATTTCAAAAGGAGAAGATAAACCTCTAAGAAAATGTACACCTTCAACCATTGTATCTACACAGACTACTTGATGATAACCTTGAGATGATTCATAAATAGCAGCATCATCCCCAATAGCCACTTTTACATTTTGCTGAAAAGTACGATTTGGTTTTACCTTATTTATAAAATCAAATTCATCCATCTCGATCTCCAAATTCTATTATTTTAACCTATGAAAAAACCTTAGGAGTATTTCCTAAGGAAGCAATTTTTTCGCAGAAAACTATTACATAGTTTAACCAAGTTTCACACATTCTATCGTACCATATTTAGTCTTATCGTGGTATTAGTAAGATTTTAGTTAAATATCTTATTAATAAATAAAGACATAAAGAAAACTCGCCGATTGGCGAGCCGGTAAAGGCAAATACAGAGGCGTAAGTTGTCCTTGTACTCTACATACTTAAAATTGACCACTACGCCGAATCTTTTTTAGGCTGTTAATTTATATTTTTATATATAAAAAAAACGAAACATCTTTGTTTCGCAAGCAATCAATTATATGGCGGTCCGGACGGGACTCGAACCCGCGACCTCCTGCGTGACAGGCAGGCATTCTAACCAACTGAACTACCGAACCATATTGATTGCACCCTTCGGGCACTCCTCATTTAATGAGTAATGCCCGAAGGGTGCAAT
>DASQMK010000542.1:0-5176 GCA_035645575.1 Metabacillus sp. | reverse complement strand
AGGTCAAGCAAATCCACCAATGGTAAACAAGCTATTGATGGAAGAAATACAAAAAAGATAAAAAAAGAGAGATCTGCACATAGATGTGGATCTCTCTTTTAAGTAGAATGATGATTTAATAAGTGATAAACTAGACGATCTTTGTCCTCAAAGAACTGTTTCATTAAACGAAAATGGTTCGTATCCTCAAGCTTTGTTTCATGGATTCCTTCTTCTGTTAGCTCAAAAATTTTTGCCGAAGGATAAGCCATAATAATCGGTGAATGGGTCGCAATAATAAATTGTGAATCTTCGTGAACAAGTTCATCAATTCTAGATAACATTGATAATTGCCTAAGTGGTGAGAGGGCTGCTTCAGGTTCGTCTAATAAATATATGCCTTGTCCGCGAAATCGGTTTTTAAAGGTAGCAAAGAAGGACTCGCCATGTGATTGTTCATGTAAAGATACTCCGCCAAACCCATCGATGATTGAAGGACCTCGACCCTCTTTATCTAATTCTTCGATATTCGAAGCAACATTATAAAAACTTTCAGCTCTTAAGAAAAATCCATCCTTAGGTCTAACCGTTCCTTTAATTAGTCTTATGTAATGAGCAAGGTTTGAGTGTGAATCATAGGTTGAAAATGAAAAATTAAGTGAACCGCCTTCAGGGTTAAAGCCAATTGCGATCGCGATTGCTTCTAATAATGTAGATTTACCCATTCCGTTTTCTCCAACTAAAAACGTAACATTTGGATGAAGAGCTAATTCGTTAAGGAATTTTACACTTGGTAGATCAAAGGGATATTGATGGAAAGAAGAATATTTTCTCTTAAAAGTTGAACTCGTCTAATGTATTGGTCATCTAATCCATTCATATGTATCCCTGCTTTCCTTATGATTTGCTCATAATTGTAACAAAAATGCGAACTGGATAATACTTTGCGGGAGGAAATGTAATGAAAAACTTTACTTTTATTATAAAACATGGTGATAATGGTAGTTGGGTTAAAATGTTTTGGACCCATGAAAATGGGAGACAATGATAGTAGCATATAACTTATTTTAAATAAAACGAATGTTATTTCATTAATAATAGGATGATGTATATGAAAAAGGCTAGAATTATTTATAATCCAACCTCAGGACGAGAACTTTTTAAAAGGCATTTACCAGAGGTATTACAAAAATTTGAACAAGCAGGCTATGAAACTTCTTGTCACGCCACAACCTGTGAAGGAGATGCAACAAAGGCAGCGAAGGCAGCATGTGAACGTGGATTTGATATGATTGTTGCTGCTGGGGGAGATGGAACGATCAATGAGGTCGTTAATGGCATGGCTGATCAAGAGAACAGACCAACACTCGCTGTTATTCCTGTTGGCACAACAAATGATTTTGCACGAGCAATTGGTATTCCGTTAAATAATGTTCTTCAAGCAGTCGATGTAATCCTAGCGGGTGAACCGAAAAAGATTGATATTGGAAAAGTGAATGATCATTACTTTATCAATATTGCTGGTGGCGGTCGTCTTACAGAGCTGACCTATGAAGTACCTAGTAAGTTGAAAACGATGGTTGGTCAGCTAGCGTATTATTTAAAAGGAATGGAAATGCTCCCATCCATACGCCCTGCTGAGGTAGAGATTGAATATGATGGAAAGCTTTATAAAGGAGAAATTATGTTGTTTCTTGTTTCTCTTACAAACTCTGTTGGCGGTTTTGAAAAGCTTGCACCTGATTCAAGATTAGATGACGGTATGTTTGATTTGTTAATTTTGAAAAAGACAAATCTGGCAGAATTTATTCGAATTGCCGGTTTAGCAATAAGAGGCGAGCATATTAATGATGAGCATATTATTTATACGAAAGCAAACCGTGTAAAGGTGCACAATAAAGATAAAATGCAGCTTAATTTAGATGGAGAATATGGTGGTATGCTGCCCGGAGAATTCGTGAATATGTACCAGCATATTGAAGTGATTATGTCAGCTGAAAAAGTAAAACAAATGGAAGAATAAGAAACTTGGCATACAAAAATAGCCAGGTTTTTTACTTTTAAGTAGACTATGGTAAAATAGTGAAAATTATTGTGCGTAAAGGAAGAACTACATGTCAAAAACTAAAGCTCCTATATCTAAAAATGAATATTATGATGTTACCTTTGAGGACTTAACACATGAGGGTGCAGGCGTAGCTAAAGTAGATCGATTCCCCGTCTTTGTAGAAAATGCCTTGCCAGGAGAACGAGCAAAAATAAAGATCATCAAGGTAAAAAAAGGCTTTGCCTTTGGACGTTTAATCGAGCTTTATGAACAAAGCAAAAACCGAATTGATGCTCCCTGTCCCATCTACTCACAATGCGGCGGCTGTCAGCTTCAACACCTTAGCTATGAAGGGCAACTTGACTTCAAGAAAAAGCAAGTAGAGCAAGTTTTAACACGAATTGGAAAGCTTGACTTAACGAAGGTAAAGGTACATTCGACCTTAGGAATGAAAGATCCTTGGAATTATCGAAACAAAGCACAGGTCCCTGTTGGTGAACGTGAAGGAGGACTTGTAGCAGGCTTTTACCAAAAAAGAAGCCACGACATTATCGATATGGAAAGATGTCTCATTCAACAATCTGAAAACGATGAAGTTGTTCAAGCTGTAAAGAAAATATGTGAAAGCTATGGTATCCGAGCATATAACGAAGAAAAGCACAAAGGCTGGCTTCGTCACATCATGGTTCGCTACGGCCTTGTCACAAAGGAAATTATGGTTGTATTTGTCGCAAGGACGGCAGATTTCCCGCATAAGGCTGACATTATAAAGGAAATAACGACTCAATTTCCTCAAGTAAAATCAATCGTGCAAAACATTAATACCAAACGAACCAATGTTATTTTCGGTGACGAAACAAGGGTGCTATGGGGAGAAGAATATATTTACGATAAAATCGGTGACGTAAAATTCGCGATTTCAGCGCGCTCTTTCTACCAAGTGAACCCAAAGCAAACAAAAGTCCTATATGATAAAGCACTTGAATACGCTGGGCTCACTGGAGAAGAATCTGTTATCGACGCCTACTGCGGAATTGGCACAATTTCGTTGTTTTTGGCTCAAAAGGCTAAGGAAGTATTTGGTGTTGAAATTGTTCCAGAAGCAATTGAGGATGCAAAACGAAACGCTGAATTGAATGGTTTCACCAATGCTGAATTTGCTGTTGGTGAAGCCGAGGTTGTTATTCCTGAATGGTACAAACAAGGCAATATGGCAGATGTGATTGTTGTTGATCCTCCTCGTAAGGGCTGTGATGAGGCACTGCTGAAGACGATTTTAGACATGAAGCCTGAGCGTGTTGTTTATGTGTCTTGTAATCCTGGAACGTTAGCAAGGGATTTGCAGGTACTTGAGTTAGGTGGATATAAAACCGTTGAGGTGCAGCCGGTGGATATGTTTCCGCATACGACGCATTGTGAAGCAGTTGCGAAGATTGAATTAAAATGATTGAAATTAGATGCCTGTTGCTTTAAGTGACAGGAATTACTTTAAAAAAGGGAGGTCAAATGATGGATAATAACGATATTTTAATTCGATTGAGATATGCATTAGAAATAAAAAATAAGGAAATGGCAGAGATATTTAAACTTGGCGGTGTGGATATATCAGTCCCAGAGGTGATACAGATACTCACAAAGTCTAATGATGAAGATGACAATGAGGATCAATTAAAATGCACGAACAGTATGTTAGATTCATTTTTAAATGGCTTTATTATTTCAAAAAGAGGAAAACAAGAGCCTAAACAAGGTCAGCCTAATACACCAGAACCATCCTCTAAAAATAGTGAACACGTTAATAATCTTCTTTTAAAGAAAGTCAAAATAGCATTGTCATTAACTACTGAGGATATGCTGGATATATTTGAAGGTGCAGGAATAACAGTAACAAAAGGAGAACTTGGAGCCTTATTACGAAAAGAAGGTCATAAGAATTATAAGGAATGTGGAGATAAATTCGCCAGAAACTTCTTAAAAGGATTAGCTATTAGATACAGGGGATAATGGTTTAACGAATGATACAGGTGATGATATGATACATACCTACTTAGGTACGACTATACAATTTGAGATAAAATACAAAAACCGAACCTCTATAGGGATTTCGATAGGTAGCTACGGGGAAATTGAAGTGCTGGCTCCGAAAAGAACACCTGATGAAAAAGTACTCAAGGTATTAGAGGATAATTGGGATCTTATTCAGCAAAAATTAAAGGAAATGAAAGATAGGATAAATGGGCCACAAAAAAAGGTATACGAGAATGAGGAGAGCTTTCTGTATTTAGGAGAAACATATCCCATAAAGATCATACAAGATGTGAATATAACGCAAGACCATGTTGTGTTTGAAGGAGAAAAGCTGTATGTATATGTAAGTCAGCTTAATGATCAAAAATATAAACAAGCATTAAAACGATTTTACTACCAGCAGTGTAAGATATTGGTGGAGAAAAGTGTCTCGTCATATCAAAGTCATTTCAAAACAAAACCACGTTCGATACGTATTTCTGACAGTAAAAGGACATGGGGAACCTGTGATTCGAAACTTCAATTAACATTTAATTGGAAACTAGCAATGGCCCCGCGTGAAGTCATTGACTATGTAGTTGTTCACGAAATGTGTCACATGGTCCATCTAAATCATGACCGATCTTTCTGGCGTCTTGTTGGAAAAATAATGCCTGACTACAAGGAAAAAGAAAACTGGTTGGCTTTAACGAGCTGGAAAATGACAGTTTAGGAACAAGTGTGAAAGTAAAGCAAAAGAAAATCCCCCTTTTTTAGGAGGATTTTCTTATTTATTTTAGTTTTTTGTATAAGTCTCAGAGGTGTTTCTGTGGTCTTTAAACGTTTCTTTGTACCACAGCAATATTTTCTTATCGTACACCTTTCATGAAGACCTGAATCTTTGGTGAGAGTAGGAAAAGGATAATCGCAAGAATGATTGCTACTCCGCCAATCGTACCAAAGTAAAGGTTCTCAGTTTCAGGTGTATAGAATCCTACAATTTGAGCATTTATTGCTTGAGCAGCAGCACTTGATAGGAACCATAAACTCATCGTCTGAGCTGAAAAGGCATTAGGCGCTAATTTTGTGGTAGCTGATAGCCCTACAGGTGATAAGCAAAGCTCACCAAGTACAACGATTAAA
>DASQMK010000541.1:0-2475 GCA_035645575.1 Metabacillus sp. | reverse complement strand
CGCGGGAGGCTCAACGGTCGTTTATCAATTGAACACAATGTCTTCAATATTCGGGGAACAGGAAATCCCCCTGCCGCTACCAGTTCTTATATTGCTGGGTTCCATCCAAATAGCTCTCATTACCTTAGTCCTTAGTTTTCTGGGGCTGCAAATGATGAGAAGTACCGATTTATCCCTTTTTAAAAGAGAGAATCGTAGGTATGGTTACAAACTGGCACTATTCTTCGGTTTCATCACCGGGCTCCTTGTAGCAGGTTCTGACCGTTTCGTTTTCCAGTCACTCATCCCTGCGCTTACGAAATACGAAGCAAAATTTTCATTCATTGCGTTGCTTGCGGGTATTTTTTACGGAGGAGTCGTCGAAGAGGTAATGCTGCGGCTCTTTTTAATGACATTTCTTCTCTTTATTGTCGTGAAAATCAAGAAAACAGATTCAATTTCTGATGTATACTACTGGGGAGCGATTGCAATCACAAGTTTCTTATTTGCTCTCTTACATCTCCCGTTTACCGCTTTAGTTTTCGGTGAACTAACGCCGCTATTAATCCTTAGAGCCATTATACTCAACGGGATTGGTGGATTCTTTTTTGGATATTTATATTGGAGGTATGGGTTAATTTTTAGTATTGTATCGCATATGTTCGTTCATATTAGTATGCAGTTATTTTTTATTCCGTTGTTCAATTAAATGAAAAAACTGGCCATTTCACTCGGGGTGTTTTCTCCTAAACCACCATTATTATGGTGGTTTTATATTTATCCTAACTCATCTAAAAATTAATTAAAGGAGACTTTCATAAAATTATTTCGTAATGATGGCCACGTTGTTCCGTTCTTAATTATCACTACCGCATAATGTAATAGTTCCTTATCGTTAATTTCATTATCTTTAAGAATTCTACGAAATGTATTTTTAAAGTTAGGATCCTTCGTTCTTCCCATCGCTGTAATTACAGAATCTCTTACTTCGCTCTGTTCCTTTTCATCAGAAACTATCCCCGAAAGATTAAGCCCTTTATGGTTGATTTTATCGTTATCTTGTAATTTTTTATTGCATTAGCCCGGGAAACTTATCTTCATTTTTATCATAATCTCCTTTATAGTTGATTTAAACTGGTCCTTTTCCATTGTTTTAGCTTTCATCTTTTGGGGAGTCATGGTACCCAAAACAAACATCCGAAGCTTCGGATGGTACTCTTTATCATTTAGTATTTTAAGAGTGTCACTGAAAAAACCGTCCTCCCATTTTTCCTTTATATAAGGAACAAGTACCCTTCCTACTACATCGAATTCCCTATCCGCAATAACCATTTCCGCTGCTGTTTCAAGAAGCTCCTTTTCACTATGCCCCTTCAAATAATTATTAATAGATTGTCTCCTTTTAGTTTCTGAGGTTATCGAATTAAAAGATTCTAATTTTTTGTAAATTTTAGCTCCTTAATTACCTTCATATCCGGTAAATTCAATTTTCATTCATGCTAAAGCCATAATTCTCAGCAAGTAACATGGAAGCAACCTAGGTTGAACTTACAATATCTAAAATCATTAACAATTTTTTTCTCTTCACGGTGTTATAACCTCCTTGTGTTATTAAATTTATTTATTATAGAGTTTTATATTCATAATTAATGGTAAATTTTGTTAAAATTAGCTATGAGTATATTTCTAAGGGGGCTTATTCAATGACAGACACCCAATTTCTATTTTTATCCATATCGGTATCCGTTTTAAGTGTAGTGCTTTATACGACACTAAGATTGAGAAGGATAAGTCAAAAAAGTTTGAAATTATTAGAGGTTAGCATATTCCATCTTGTGTTGCTTACTATATTTTCGTCGCTTTGGTTTTTTAAAATCGCCATAGATGGAATTAGTCAAGTACTCGGTTTAATGTCTTATATTATTATATATTCAATCAGTTATATAACCACAATGATCCTCATTAACCTTAAGAGTCGTGCGAAAGATTGAATTTATCTATTAAAATTTTTTGTGAATTTTAGGTATTTGAAGGTTTCCTCAAACCTAATGTCTCGATAGAGGGATATTACGCCATAGTTGCTTGAAGAGGTTAAGTAAGAGTCTCAGAATATTTACTTTATTTAATAATTAATGCACATATAGATGAAAAGGGTTCAATTATCTGAATCCTTTTCATATTAGCAACATAGCCATATTAATACATGTGGCGAATTGGATTAGTATAGATGAGTATAAATATGTACTAAAACGCTCTACTATAAGGAGAGATAGATCCTCTTCTCCCTTAGACATAGATTTAATAACTATTTATGATTCCTAAAAACATGTGTACCATTATCGAAAGAAATAGAGTGAACCCTTATAACGAGTAAGCTAGGAACTAGTGTTGCACGGAAATCTCTTTTCAGCCCCATATAAACCAAATTATGTTGACAACACCGCGATTTGACAGATTATACTTAAATGGTTTTAAATATCAAGAAATCAAATATAG
>DASQMK010000540.1:0-5356 GCA_035645575.1 Metabacillus sp. | reverse complement strand
CCTAAAAGCAAAAAGGATAATAAGAATGAAGAAAAGATGGATCATATTATTGGTTTCCTTGATCATATTTGGACATAGTGTACAAGCACTTGAATCTGAGCAACAAATGTATACATACAAACTTATGAAAAAAGAACTTCTAGACATAGCGAATCAGTACAACCTAGAGGTAAAGAAATTTGGGCAATCCGAATTTGGCCGAGACCTCCTTGCCATCAAAATTGGAAGGGGAAAGAACTCCATTTTCGTTACAGGCAGCCACCATGGACGTGAATGGCTGTCAACACACATCATCATGGAAATGATCAAGCAATATGCGGATGCCTATAAAAAGGACAAAACTTTATACGGACATTCTACGGAAATCCTTGATGAAGTTTCCATTTGGTTTATCCCTATGGTGAATCCTGATGGCGTTCAGATTCAACAAAAAGGGATAAGCTCTTTTCCTTTTGTATTACAAGAGATCTATGTTGATTTAAATGAGGGAAATGAAGACTTTTCAAGATGGAAAGCAAATGGATTAGGAGTAGATTTAAATAGGCAGTATCCTGCTGGATGGTACGCAATTGAGGGGGATTCATCGTATGCATCATACTCCCATTTTAAAGGGGAAAAGCCGTTAGAATCAAAGGAAGCAAAGGCGTTGGCACTGTTTACAAAGCAAATAAATCCCCTTACTGCCGCTGCTTATCATACTTCTGGTCGTGAACTTTATTGGTATTATTTTAATCATTTTCATCATCTTCAACGTGACTATCTCCTAGTCGAAAAAATAGCAGAAAAGACAGGCTATGACATTTCTTATCCCCCTTTTGATGCAATAGGTGGGGGATATACGGATTGGTTTATTCAGACCTATGAAAGACCGGCAGTTACGATTGAGCTTAGTTATCTTGTTGAGGAAACAAATCCCCCATTGACAGTGTTTGATATGGAGTGGAACCGTAATAAGGAAATTGGCTTTATTTTATGTGAATACGCCAAAAAAGAGTTGCTATTTTGAAAAATAAATGGCCACTTAAGGAATATGAACGAAATGTCGGGGCAAATTAATTTGGGAGAAAAGAGTTATGGAGGTCTGTATGAAAACATTATCGAGGTTTTTTTTCGCGTTCATCGCTCTATCCATTATTTTGACTGCAGGAATAAGGGCATATGGTGAACAAAATGTTGAAGAAGTTGATTACAAAAAGTGGAGTCGAATTGCCATTTCTTCTGTCAAAGAGAAATATCCTGAAGCGGAATTAGTCGATTACAAGTATGATGGAAGAGAATCTGTTAATGAAGAGGAGTCAAAAGACGTTTTTCATGTGAGAGGGAAGCAAAACAATAAACCCTTCATTGTAAAGGTTGATGTTGTGTTTAACCCTAAAACAGGAAAATTGATTACAGTGAATATTTCTGAAATGAGAGAAGGCAACCTTTAAGGTCGCCTTTGGTTATTTATTCATCAGAAAATATGACAATAAGGCAGATTGATTTTTTGTTACGTCTGCTAATGTATATTGATCTAGAACTTCTAAATAAGCTTGTAAGGCTTTGTTTAATACATGTTTTAAACCACATGCTGGAGAGATAACACATTGATTGTTTTCCTTATCAAAACATTCAACAAGGTGGAAGTCTTCCTCAGTTTTTCTAACAATATCGCCAATAATAATTTTCTCTGGTGGAAGTGCTAACCGAATTCCGCCGTTTCGTCCGCGGATTGTCTCGATGACATTCATCTTCCCAAGCTCATATGTAACCTTCATTAAATGGTTTTTTGAAATATTATAGGCCTCTGCAATTTCTTTTATATTTGAAAGTTTTTCTTTAGGCTTTGTAGCTAGATATACTAAGACTCTTAACGAGTAGTCTGTATAAAGGGTTATTCGCATAAAGCATACCTCACATTAAATTTGTTAGTAGAATTATCCCATTTTTAACGGGCAGTATAAGACTCCCACTTCAAGATTCGAGAGAAACAAAGAAGAAGTAGGAGATAACTGCCCGTAAAGATCCGACAAAGGACAGGAAGTCCAAGTCAGGCGAAGCCACAGGATGTGACGTTTTGAGCGTGATAGATTTTGCTAACCATCAGTGGGGGATGAAGAAAGCTCCTCACTGATGGAAGTCTCACTATATTGAAATCGAATGGATGAAAGAGTAAAAGTAACTTTAGAACTATCTTAACACAGGAATCGAAAATTTAATTATTAATGTAGGAAAATGTGACATCTTTTTAAAAGATGTATTTTTTATATTGCTTTTAGTTTGTGGAGTCCCTATGATAAAGATGTGTTTAGAATAATTCTTTAGGAGTTAGAATAGGTGTTATCGAATAAAACAATTGAAATTGTTAAATCAACGGCACCAATATTAGCTGAGCGTGGAGTAGAAATAACATCTTACTTTTACAAAAGCATGTTTGAGCACACCCGGAATTGCTTAATATTTTTAACCATGCTAATCAAAAAAGGGTCGTCAGCAAACAGCTTTAGCAAATACGGTTTATGCAGCAGCTACATATATTGATCAACTGGAAGTATTATTACCTGCAGTAAAACAAATTGCGCATAAGCACAGAAGTTTAAATGTAAAAAAAGAACATTACCCGATTGTTGGAGAATTTTTATTAAAAATTTGATTTTGAAGGATATTTAGATTTACAAAAGCTTGAACAGCTTGTTAATGAAAAGGATGCTACCTTCTTTGTATGTGGTCCGGTATCATTTATGGGAAGTGTAATAGAAAACCTGCAAAAACTTGGTGTACAATCAGAGAATATCAATTATGAATTTTTCGGTCCTGCCATGGACTTAAAGCAATATCAAGAAGCTTAAATAGTAACGAAAAAACCACTCAATCTTATTGAAAACTAAGATGAGTGGTTTTCATTTTTACGCAGTTATCCTAAACTTAGAGTAGCTTCCACTGGAAAGGGAAAAGACTAAACTAAATCAATAAAAATAGGATGGATGTCATGCAAAAGGAAAATAACAAAGAAAAACATACAACGATTGATTCGAAGTATATACAGCAACACTTAGCAAATGAGCGTACATATTTAGCTTGGATAAGAACCGCGATAGCGATCATAGGTGTGGGTTTTCTTGTTGCAAACTTCCACGGAAATATGGAGCCAAATCTTTCACAGACAAGTGATTATTTAGCTGATTTTATCGGTTTATCTTCAGTTGGTATAGGGATCTTCACCATTATAATGGCGACCATAACGTATTTTAGAAAATACAAAGCGATTAATGAACAAACATTTAGTACCCCTAAAATTACAGTCATTACGCTTGGGATCTTTGTTATCGTCATCGGGTTTGTTTTTGGAGTTTATTTTTTATTGATGTAGGATTTTTTAATTAGTAACTGTAAAGTTAAGAACACTTCATATTAGATCGGTTTAGCATCTTTTTCAACTAAGGCTCATACATTATTGTAAGAATTGCTTTAGGGGGGAGACGATGAAAGCGGCTGATCAAAAGGCTCTTGAATATGCAATAAGTGAAATAACAGAGGTAGCTAAAGGATTCGGACTGGATTTTTATCCTATGAGATATGAGATATGCCCCGCAGATATTATTTATACATTTGGTGCATATGGTATGCCAACAAGGTTTTCACACTGGAGCTTTGGGAAACAGTTTTACAAAATGAAGCTTCAATACGATTTGGGGTTAAGTAAGATTTATGAACTTGTCATTAATTCAAACCCTTGTTATGCATTTCTTTTGGATACAAATTCTTTGATTCAAAATAAATTAATTGTGGCACATGTTTTAGCCCATTGTGACTTCTTTAAAAATAATTCTCGATTTAGCAATACGAAACGAGAAATGGTTGAGAGTATGTCTGCAACTGCAGAGCGCATCAAGAAATATGAAATTATTCATGGGAGACAAGAAGTAGAAACTTTCCTGGATGCAGTCCTTTCTATACAGGAACATATTGATCCCTCACTTGTTCGTCCAAAGCTTTCTTGGTCGATTGATGATATTGAGTTTGAGGAAGAAGAGGATCAAAAAGTAACTCCGTATGATGACCTTTGGAACCTAGATAAAAAACGAGAATCTAAGCCTAAAACTAAAAAGAAGAAAAAGAAAATTCCGCCTTCACCTGAGAAAGATATCTTGTTATTTATTGAAGAATATAGCCGTGAATTAGAGGATTGGCAACGAGATATTTTAACGATGATGCGAGAAGAGATGCTCTATTTTTGGCCACAGCTTGAAACAAAAATCATGAACGAAGGCTGGGCTTCGTATTGGCATCAACGCATTATCCGAGAGCTTGATTTAACTTCTGATGAAGCTGTTGAGTTTGCCAAGCTAAATGCAGGTGTTGTACAGCCTTCAAAAACAAGCATTAACCCATATTATTTAGGACTTAAAATTTTTGAGGACATCGAAGAGAGGTACAATAACCCTACAGAGGAAATGAAAAGGTTCGGTGCCAAACCTGGCTCTGGGCGGGAAAAAATGTTTGAAGTTCGTGAAGTAGAATCAGATATATCCTTTATTCGTAATTATTTAACAAAGGACCTTGTCATGCGCGAAGATATGTATTTATTCCAGAAGCAAGGGCGAGACTACAAAATCGTTGATAAGGGCTGGGAATCGGTCCGTGATCAGCTTGTTAGCATGAGGGTAAATGGCGGGTTCCCATATATTACGGTCAATGACGGGGACTATTTGAAAAACAATGAACTTTATTTAAAGCATTGGTACGAGGATATTGAATTGGATTTAAAATATTTAGAAAAGGTTCTACCTTATATTTATCAATTATGGGGCCGACCTGTTCATATGGAAAGTGTACTAGAAGGTAAAAATGTGTTGTTTTCTTATGATGGAAAAAGTGTGTCGAGGAGATACTTGTAAAAATAGCATTTTGAGCATATTTTCTTCGATTATGTATGGGGCTAATTATGAAAAACTAAGAAACAACACACCGACTTTTTAGTGTGTTGTTTTTATTTGGTACTGATCAGAATGAAAATTTATCTATTAGATTTCAGCATTATAAATTTTTCTACAATGCAACCGATATTTCAAAAGTTTTTATTAGAAAAGGCTATATTGAAGATTAAGAGGGAATAGAGTTTATTACTGTTCAATAATGCAATCTCATGCATTTATTAAAGAATGAATTGATACTTCATTCTACGTATTCCAATATCCTAAGTTAAATTCCATTGAAATAGTATATGAGGGCTTTCTTGTTGCTTAGGAAATTATAAAATGCTTGAACTGTGGATAACTACTTCGACATCCAGCTCCAGCGCCTAGCCCCTCGAGGTCATAAGCTAATATAGAATTGAAGGCAAAGGACGCCTTCTATTCTAAATCATCTTATTTGC
>DASQMK010000539.1:0-8330 GCA_035645575.1 Metabacillus sp. | reverse complement strand
ATTTGGTTGGCATACGATGAGATTTACTGAAGCTGTTTTAGAGCATTATGCTGGAACAGAATTAAAAGATCAATTAATTAATCTAGAAGAATCTTGGGACAATCAAGCAGTTGAGCAAACTTATGCAAAATTACAAGAATGGGAAGGGAAAGGCTATTTTCCAACAGGATTTATTACAGCTGACCCAAATGAAGCAAAGATGCCTTTCTATAGTGGAGATGCTGCAATGCTATTAGAAGGACCTTGGTTTGATACTACTGCAACAGAGGATGAGTTTCCTTTAGAGAATATAGGTGTATTTCCGTTCCCAACTGATCAAGAACCTCAAAGGGTCTCTAGTTTTGTTGAGATGCTCCAAATAAATGGTCATGCATCGAAAGAAGTACAAGATGCAGCAGTAGAGTTTGCTTTATATGCAACATCTAGGGAAGTAATCGAAAAGTATAAAGATAATTATGATTTTCCTGTAGCGGCAGCAGGAGTAGAAATTCCAGAAGAGTTTCCTAATGTACCTACACTTGTAGATGCCCTTAATGAGGGAGCATTTGTCATCACTGACCAAGCATTACCTCAAGAGCTAGTAGTTAAGTTTTTTGAAGCTCAAGATAATGTGATAACAGGTGAGTTTACACCAAAAGAAGCTGCAGAATTTCTACAAAAATCAGCAGAAGGTGTTAAATAGTTAATTCTTGAAAAGGGAAAGGAACAATCACTTCATTAGTGCCTGTTCCTTTTCATTTACATGTACCTTACTATATCAATCTGGAGGGGAAATTTAAAGATGGATAAACAGAAGAGTGTTGAATGCTGGGATCGTTTTGAAGTTGAACTGGATGGACCTAATTATGGAAATCCGTTCGTAGACATTAAATTAAGAGCAACATTTAGTATGGGTAATAGAACAGTTACAGCAGATGGATTTTATGATGGGAACGGAAAATACAAGATACGATTTATGCCAGATACAGAAGGAGAATGGACATTTACTACATCTAGTAATTATTCTTCATTAAATGAAATAACAGGTTCTTTTACGTGTACTCCTCCAAAGGGAAATAATCACGGACCAGTACAAGTAGCAGATCAAACTCATTTTCAATATGCAGATGGAACACCATATTATCCATTTGGAACAACGGCCTATGTATGGAATCATCAAGGAGAAGAGCTTGAAAATCAAACGTTAGAATCTTTAAAAAATGCTCCGTTTAATAAAATCCGTATGTGTGTTTTTCCAAAGCATTATGATTATAACCTTCATGAACCAGTTGAGTTTGCTTTTGTAGGTTCTAAGGAGGAAGGTTTCGACTATACACAGTTTAACCCTAGTTTTTTTCATAGACTAGAAAAACAGATTGATGACTTGCGTGATATGGGGATCGAAACGGATTTGATCATTTTCCATCCATATGATCGATGGGGCTTTTCAGATATGGGACAAGAAGCAGATGATCGATATTTAACTTATTTAGTAGCACGATTAGCATCTTTCCGTAATATCTGGTGGTCATTTGCGAATGAATATGATTTAATGAAAAGCAAAAAGATGGACGACTGGGACCGTTTCTTTAAGCTTGTGCAGGAAAAAGATCCAGCCCAACACTTAAGATCCATTCATAACTGGCACCACCCAACAATTCATTATCGTAATAATAGCCATTGGTATGATCATAATAAGCCTTGGGTAACACACGCTAGTATCCAGCATCCTGATATGTTCTTTATTAAAGAGTGGCGTGAAACTTTCCGAAAACCTATTATTAATGATGAATGTCGTTATGAAGGGAACATTAACCATGGATGGGGAAATATTACAGCCGAAAAAATGGTTGAACTCTTTTGGGATGGTGTGTGTAGCGGCGGATATGTGACGCATGGTGAAACATATATGCACCCAGAAGGAATTATCTGGTGGTCTCATGGCGGGAAACTACATGGAGAAAGTCCAGAAAGGATTGCTTTTTTACGAAATATATTAGAAGAAGGTCCTGCGAAAAGATTAACTCCTATTGATTTTAGTTGGGATGTTTCTGCAGGTATCATAGACGATGAATATATCTTAGCCTATTTCGGACAAAGCAGGCCTTCGTTTAAACTGTTACCGCTCCCAAAAGGTAATCAATATAAAGTTGAGTTAATTGATACCTGGGAAATGTCTATTACACCTTTAGAAGGGTTGTATACTGATGAGAGTCGTATTGACTTGCCTGGTAAACCATATATGGCATTAAGAATAACTAAGGTTTTATCATAAGTAGACAATGAAATAAGGAGGATGATTAATAGGGGATGTCCTAGTAATCATCCTCCTTATTTATTTCTACGTCACTACTCTTCTATTGCCTTACATGATTTTCTTATGATTAACTCTGTATCAACAAAAATTTTAATTTTATCTGTGTCATTGTGATCAATTTCTTTAATTAACTTTTCAATGGCCAATAAAGCTATTTTATCCTTTTTGACATGTATCGTTGTAAGTTCCGGAGTGATAACTTGAGATTCAAAAATATTATCGAAGCCGATAATTGAAATATCTTCTGGCACCTTAAGACCTAATTCACTTAGGGATTTTATTGTACTAATGGCCATATAATCAGCTTCACAGAACAAAGCCGTTGGTAATTTATTAAGGCGATTTTTTATTTTATCTTTAAAAACCTCTTGTGACGAAATGACAGTTGGTGAAATTGAGAAAAAATTATTTTCATTAATTCTTAAATGACTATCAGATATGGCTTGGAGAAATCCTTTTTTTCTCATATCAAAGTTGTACATTCTCGATTGTGATTCCACATATCCAATATTTTGATGCCCTAATTCCACTAAATATTTTCCTGCTTGATATGCTCCGTAAACGTTGTTCATCACAACAAAATTTACATCTAACGTTTCGAAATTAGTATCTAATACAACTAAATTTGGTTGTATAGAAGAAACAAGTTTAATTTGTTCCGGTCTTAAGTTAGTACCTAATAACAAAATACCAGCTGATTTTTGTTCCCTCTCAAGTCTGGATATTTCATCATCTAGTTTATCTATATTTATTGATGAAACAATAAGTGAGTATCCACTAGCACTTATTTGCTTTTCAATATTGTTAATTAATTCTGTGAAAAATGGAAGTGATTCATATTGTTCTGTAACGATTCCTTCATTCGTACATGCAACAAACCTTAATAACTTTGAATTTGATTGAAAATACTGATCAGCCTTTATAATTGGGCGAGGAATATATCCATGATCCTGGGCGATTTTTAATATTTTGTCACGAGTTTCTTGACTTACCCCAGGTTTTCCATTTAACGCTAAAGAAACAGCAGACTTAGAAACGTTTGCTAATTTAGCGATATCATCTATTTTCATAAAAGGTACACCTACTTAAAGTTTAGTCTATTTTGTTAGATAAAAGAATTAACCAAAATTATACCATAAGTTAAATTGTTTTAGTGGGAGTTTAGTTTCAAGACTAACAATATTAAAAACACCTATTTCCTTTTTTACAGGAAATAGGGTTAATTATTATCCGTAATGTAATTTTAATTTAGCGTACATATCTTGTAATGTAAATGTAGAATCAACAAAATGATACCAACGAATCAAACGTTCTTTTTGATAATGAACATATCTCATATCAGAAGTGATTCTAGGTGCAGGCTTCATCTCGTATCCATACTGATGATCATCTAAAAGTAAACTAACGATCGGAGAGTCTCCTAAATGCCACATTTCACCCTTTGGCCACGCTTCAAAATCTTTTGGGTCAAAATCTTGTTTATGTCATTAGTTCAACAATCTATTAATTCTAATGCATCTGGGCTATGTATTGAACTTGGTACTTACATTTCTGCTATACCCCAAGAAATAAAGAATTTAGCTGACGCTCATGATTTTCCTATAATCGTATTCTCCAAAGAGGTAAGGTTCATAGATATTACACAAGAAATTCATAGTCTCTTAATTAAAAAACATTATAAAATCCTTTCTGTTCTTGAAGAATATTCAAATCGATTAAATCAATTGCTTCTTTCCTCTATCCACAACAAAGAATTCTGCAACTACTACACGACCATTTAAAAATGAATGTATTTTATATTTCAAATGAAGGAAAAGTGAAAGTCATCTCTAAAAAAGATAAGGATGAGCAAAATAAAATCTATCAACTGATAAAAGAGAATAAAATACCAAAGGAAATGAGCGTTGCCCACCAATCGGTACAGGCTTTGAGTCAGACATTTGCAGATTTGTTCATCATCTCAGAATCCGAACCAATTACTGAGTTTGAAACACTTATTTTAGATCGAAGTGCTACAGCATTAGCTCAAAGCTTATTGCGGGAATTATATGTTGAAGAACAAAGGATGGCTAAAGAATCCGAGTGGGTAGGGTGTTGGATTGAAGGAGAATATAGAAATGATCAAATTAACCGCTACCTCTCAGAACTTGAACCGAATCTTGATCTAAATGTATGCTCTGTCATGATATGTAAGGCTGATAATTTAGATAAATTAATTTCGGAATTTACTTACTTAAAAGTTTACTTTCGTTCCATCTTTGAACAGAGAGGCATTTATTTATTATTTCATATACAAAAAAACCAAATTGTTTTCATTCTTCTTAACACTTTGAAAAAAGAAGATTTTAAGGGAAGAATACAAAATAGTATTGATTGTTTGGTTAAATCTGACTTTATTAAGAAGAAGAAATTTTCCCGACTAGATTTTAGTGTGGGGAAATTTGTAAAGGATTTAAGTCATGTGAAAAGTAGTTATCATTCAGCCAAAGAAACACTTAGTATTCGGGAAAAAATGCCAAGTGAATTAACTACTTATTTCTATGAGGATCTGTATATATTTCGATTAGTTTTAGCTGCTAATGAACAAGGTGTGCTTAGTGAATTCATTTCAGATTATATTGGACCAATCATTCAACATGATCAAAGGACAAACGGTGAGTTACTAAAAACGTTAAAAATATTTTTGCAATGTAAAGGTGCTAAAAAGGAGACGGCAGAACATCTCCATATCGTTAGACAAACACTTTATCATCGACTTGATAAAATTTATGAATTAATTGGAAGGGATTTCATGGAATCTTATAAGCGTCAGGTAATAGAAGTGGCTATTTCTGCATATGAATATACATCTGCAGCCATTTCATCCTATGAATTTGCTTCTGTGAAGTCGTCATAGTCAACTTGGAAGGAAATATATTACCTTTTGGCTCTAAAAACCGATATGGAAACTTACATTTATTACTAAAAAAGTTAAAAGATTTACAGACCCTTGCAGACTTCATCGAGACTTTGTAAGGTTTTTTTGCAAAGTTGTAATATTCGTATCCCTCTTATATTTTAGAAACTCCTTATAAAGTGCATTTATCCCTTATCTCCAATTAAGAAAATATACCTATTTAACCATTAAAAATCCTATCTGTCATTTTTCCTAAAATAAGACAATCTGTAAACCTTTTTATCTTGTACAACTAATAATGTAGAAAAAAATTGATAAATATTTTACACAGTGTCCAATGAAGGGTGGTATTCATAACAAATATAATTAGCTCAAGAGTTTAAATAGATGAAAAATAGGAGGTTTCATAATGGAGTTAATAAAAACTGTGCAAACATTAAAAAACTTTATTAGTGGACAATGGGTAGAATCTTCAAGTAGACAAGTGGAAGAAGTACCAAACCCGGCAACAGGAGAAATACTAGCACGAGTACCGATTTCGACAAGAGAAGATTTAGATCATGCAGTTAAAGTTGCAAATGAAGCATATAAAAAATGGAAGAAAGTTGCTGTTCCTAAACGTGCTCGAATTTTATTCCGCTATCAGCAGCTTTTAGTAGAGAACTGGGATGAATTGGCGAAACTAATCACTTTAGAAAATGGTAAAAGTTACAACGAAGCGTATGGGGAAGTCCTGCGAGGGATAGAATGTGTTGAATTTGCTGCAGGTGCACCAACATTAATGATGGGAGAACAACTACCTGATATTGCTACTGGTGTTGAGTCAGGTATGTATCGTTATCCAGTAGGCGTAATTGGAGGGATTACACCTTTTAATTTCCCTATGATGGTTCCTTGCTGGATGTTTCCACTCGCCATAGCATGCGGGAATACATTTGTATTAAAGCCATCTGAAAGAACGCCATTGCTGGCAAATCGTTTAGCGGAGTTATTTAAAGAAGCAGGTCTTCCAGATGGTGTATTAAACATCGTACATGGTGCGCATGACGTCGTTAATGGCATTTTGGAAAATGAGGATGTAAAAGCTGTTTCGTTTGTTGGTTCTCAACCTGTCGCTGAATATGTGTACAAAACTGCAGCAGCAAATGGTAAACGAGTTCAAGCCCTTGCAGGTGCAAAGAATCATTCTATTGTCATGCCAGATGCTAATTTAGATAATGCTGTGGATAATATTATCGGTGCAGCATTTGGTTCTGCTGGTGAACGTTGTATGGCAGCTTCAGTAGTAGTTGCTGTTGGAAGTATTGCGGATGAATTAATTGCCCGACTAAAACAAGCAGCAGATGAAATTAAGATAGGGAACGGTTTAGATGAAGGAGTATTCCTTGGTCCGGTTATTCGTGAGTCACATAAAAACCGTACGATTCATTATATTGAAGCTGGAGAAGAGGAAGGAGCTACTCTTATTCGGGATGGAAGGAAGGATGCCGAAAATGAGAAAGGTTACTTTGTTGGACCAACGTTATTTGACAATGTGAAACCTGACATGTCCATTTGGAAAGATGAAATATTTGCTCCTGTTTTATCAATTGTTCGAGTGGATAATTTAGAGGAAGCAATTGAACTAACGAATAAGTCTGAATTTGCAAATGGTGCATGTCTTTATACTGATAGTGCTAACGCAATTCGTGAATTCCGCGAAGAGATCGCTGCAGGTATGCTTGGTGTGAATCTTGGAGTTCCTGTACCAATGGCATTCTTCCCATTCTCCGGTTATAAAAAATCATTTTATGGAGATCTCCACGCGAATGGTAAAGATGGTGTAGAATTCTATACCCGTAAGAAAATGCTTACTGCCCGTTATTAATAATAAAATTACAAAGCAGATGGGGGTCGGTTAATGTGCAAGTAATAGGACAAACACAGGATTTACAAAAAACAGATGAAAAGTACCTTTGGCATGCAATGAGAGGAGCGTCTCCAAACCCTTCTAATTTAATTATTACCAAGGCAGATGGAGCATGGGTGACGGATATCGATGGTAATCGTTATTTAGATGGTATGTCAGGTCTTTGGTGTGTAAATGTAGGCTATGGTCGAAAAGAACTTGCAAAAGCTGCATACGAACAACTTGAGGAAATGCCATATTTTCCTCTCGCACATAGTCATGTTCCTGCTATAAAACTAGCAGAAAAACTGAATGAATGGCTTGGTGACGATTACGTTATTTTCTTCTCTAACAGTGGTTCAGAAGCAAATGAAACAGCGTTTAAAATCGCCCGACAATATCATCATCAAAAAGGGGATCATAACCGCTATAAGTTTATTTCACGCTATCGAGCTTACCACGGTAATTCAATGGGAGCTCTTGCAGCAACGGGCCAAGCGCAACGAAAGTACAAATATGAACCACTAGGTCAAGGATTTCTACATGTAGCACCGCCTGATACGTATCGCAATCCAGAAGATGCCCAAACGTTGGAAAGTGCTAATGAAATTGATCGTGTCATGACATGGGAGTTAAGCCAAACAGTAGCTGGTGTCATCATGGAACCAATTATTACTGGCGGTGGGATTTTAATGCCGCCTGATGGTTATATGAAAAAAGTAAAAGGAATATGTGAGAAGCACGGTGCATTACTTATTTGTGATGAAGTAATCTGTGGTTTCGGCCGGACAGGGAAACCGTTTGGATTTATGAACTATGGTGTCAAACCGGACATTATTACAATGGCAAAAGGAATTACAAGCGCCTACCTTCCATTATCAGCAACCGCTGTTAAAAGAGAAATTTATGAGGCTTATACAGGTAGCGAAGATTATGACCGCTTCCGACATGTTAATACATTCGGCGGGAATCCTGCTGCTTGTGCCTTGGCTTTAAAGAATCTAGAAATTATGGAAAATGAGAAACTAGTTGAACGGTCTAAAGAGTTAGGGGAACGCCTTTTACATGAACTTGGGGATATAAAGGATCATCCATATGTAGGAGATGTTCGTGGAAAAGGACTTCTTTTAGGAATTGAACTAGTAGAAAACAAGCAAACAAAAGAACCTGCAAATCTTGATAAAGTAATTAAGGTAATTAGTCTCTGTAAAGATAAAGGTCTGATTATTGGAAAAAATGGTGACACAGTT
>DASQMK010000538.1:0-1694 GCA_035645575.1 Metabacillus sp. | reverse complement strand
CAGGGTATCTAGCATAATGAAACTTCCAGTTCCCATTTAGCTCATATCGCATTTTCATAGATTCTCTTTCTTTTGCCTCAGCCAATGTTTCGTAATATAAATGGTCAGAATGTGCTGGTAGACGATTAACTGAAAAAACATTCACATCTGAAAGCCACTCTAAACTTGGTCTTGTTGTCATTTTTTAGTCCTCTCTTTCACGTTCTATTATTACTTTACAGATCCCATCATACCTGCAACAAAGTGTTTCTGCATGATGAAGAAAATGAGTGCAGCAGGTAGTGTCGCAATCACAATTGCAGTCATAATGACACCATAATCAGGTGAATAGCTGGATCCTAAAGTAGAAATTAATAAAGGAATTGTCTGTTTTTCAGGTGACTGTAAGACAACCAATGGCCATAAGTAGTTATTCCAGCTAGCCATAAACGTAATAATTGCAGCTGCAGCATAGGTCGTTTTCATTGTCGGAACATAAATCCTAAAAAATACACCTAACTCACTTAAGCCATCTATTCTTCCTGCCTCAAGGATATCCTTTGGAAACATCTTTGTGCTTTGTCTAAAGAAAAAGATAAGAAATGCTGTCGTAAGTGTTGGTAGTACAGCTGAAGTTAGTGTATCGATTCCAAGAAAAGGAACGCTTTGTGAAATTGCCCCAAACATACGGAATAAAGGCACCATTAAAGCAGCAAACGGAATCATCATTGAGATTAATAAAATATTAAAGACCATATCCTTTGACTTACTTTTAAAAATCTCGAATCCATATCCAGCCAATGAAGAAATCAATAAAGCTAAAATAGTAGTAGAGATTGAAATTTTCGCAGAATTGACTAATGCTGGGACAAGATTTACCGTTGCTATTAGATTATTAAAGTTTTCAATTAAATGTCCTCCAGGTAACAGTCTTCCCTTCGTTACCTCAACTGATTTATTTGTAGCACTAACGACCATCCATAGAAATGGAAAAATCGAGATAACTGTTGCTATTATCAGAACTAAATACCCGGCAAATTTCTTTAGGTTTTTCATTTTTTCTCACCCGCCACTTTAAACTGAATAATGGAAAAGATCACAATCATAATCATGATGGCGTAAGATACCGTTGCCGCATAACCAAAATCAGGCGTATATTTAAACGATAAATTATAGATATATTGAGAAATTGTTATGGTTGCATTCCCAGGTCCACCGTTGGTTATATTCATAACCTCGTCAAATAGTTGCAGTGTTCCAATCGTTGAAGTGATTGATGTAAACAAAATAATAGGCTTTAACATTGGAATTGTAATTTTGAAAAACTGCTGAAATGCAGATGCTCCATCTATTTTTGCTGCTTCATAGATTGATTGATCAATATTTTGTAAAGAAGATAGATAAAAAATCATGTTATACCCAGTCCAACGCCATGTAATAGCTGCAATAATGGCTATTTTTGCCCAGAATGGATCTGTAAGCCATTGTATTGGCTCGGAAATAATAGATACCTTCATTAACATCATATTAATGATTCCATCAAGACCAAATAAATATTTAAAAATAACTGAGTATGCTACTAGTGAAGTAACACATGGTAGAAAAATCGCTGTTCGAAAGAAACCCTTAAACTTAAGTGTTTTTTCATTTAATAAGACAGACAATAGGAGAGCTAACAGGATCATAACCGGTACTTGTATAATTAAGTAGATCAC
>DASQMK010000537.1:0-8216 GCA_035645575.1 Metabacillus sp. | reverse complement strand
CTAATTTCAATGGACTTTCGCGTCATGTAAATCCCTCATTTGCTCGAGATGAAGCCAAGCTCTATAATGTTCTTAGGCAGATGTTGATATAACATCGTATGTGACTAAAAAAAATCGGTGATGTTGTGGAAGGTAGATGGTAATGGAACAAGTATTAATGGCATTAATGATGATTATTGTTGGGGCTGCAATTGGCGGAGTAACAAACTCCTTGGCTATTAAAATGCTATTTCGACCATATAAAGCAATCTATTTTCTAGGGAAAAGAGTGCCTTTTACACCAGGATTGATTCCCAAAAGAAGACAAGAGCTTGCGAATCAATTAGGGAAAATGGTTGTTGAGCATTTATTAACCGCAGAGGGAATCAAACGGAAATTTTTACAAACGCAGTTTCAAGACCAGCTGATATCATGGGGGGAAACACAAGTAAGAAAGATGGCGAATTCACAAAAAACGGTTGAACAGATATTATCTTCTTTTGATGTGAAGGAACCATCACATGCAGCTAATCATTTGCTTAAGAAGTTCTTACAGGGAAAGTATGGAGAGATTGTTGGTGAACATAAAAACAAACCTCTGCAAGAATTGCTTCCGAAGAATTTGTTAGATGAGGCGTATATAGCCATTCCGAAAATCGGACAATTTATCATTGATAAAGGAATTACTTACTTTGAAAGTAATGAAGGCAAGCAAAAGCTGAAAAAGATGATTGATGACTTTTTAGCAACAAGAGGGATGCTTGGCAACATGATTGGGATGTTTTTAGGAAATGAAAGTCTTGTTGATAAGGTTCAACCAGAAGTCGTTAAGTTTTTAAAAAATAAAGAAACACACAATTTAATTACGACATTAATTGGTCGAGAATGGAATCAGATTCAAGACATGACCCTTGAGGAACTTGATCAAAAATGGGGATTAATTGAAAAAGGCTCAACACTATTAAATACAGTGGTTGATAAACTAAATGTTGAGGAAATATTATCAAAGCCAGTCTCAACCTACTTAAAGCCTAATGAGGAAAAAATAATTCGTGAATGGCTGCCTAAGACGGCAACTCTTTCCATTCATTATTTGACTTCACATCTAGAAAGTCTGCTTAAGCAATTAAAGCTTGAAGAAGTTGTTCGTGAACAAGTAGAATCATTTGCTGTGGAAAGACTTGAAGATATCATTCTTTCGATTTCTCGTGAGGAGTTTAAGATGATTACATATCTTGGAGCATTGCTTGGAGGGATTATTGGAGGATTACAATCCATCATTGTCATTTTTGTTCAGTAAATATCCTTACATCCCATGCAATTTTGGATAGAGTTTGTTATAGTGAAAGAAGAGCCTACATAGGTTAAAACTAGAAAGGAGGCTCATCATATGTCAGAGAATTTATATGATGTTGCAAGCAACTTAGAAAGAGCACTACGTGAAAGTGATGATTTCAAAAACTTGAAAAGACTTTATGATGAAGTCAACGCAGATGAATCTGCAAGCAAAATGTTTGAAAACTTCCGTAATATTCAATTAAACCTTCAGCAAAAACAAATGCAAGGTCAAGAAATTACGCAGGAAGAAATTGATCAAGCACAAAAATCTGTGCAACTTGTCCAACAGCATGAGTTAATCTCTCAATTAATGGCTGCTGAACAACGTTTAAGCATGGTTGTAACAGAATTAAACAAAATTATTATGAAGCCACTTGAGGAAATGTACGGCAGTATGTAAGACGATTATATACATATATAAATGTAATTTTGGAAACAGAATGGATTTGATGTCCGTTCTGTTTTTTTGTTGGTTACGAAACTATAAAATGCATCGATTGTGGATAAGCGCTTCGGCATCCAGCTTCGAAGCAAAGGACGTGCAAGTGCAGTCGTTGCAACAGGACGTGCAGTTTTAGACTGCCAGTGCCTAGCCCCGAAGCACAGGATGTGAAAGTGCAGTTACAGCGACAGGACGTCGCGTTTGAAACTGCCTCTAGGGTCTAGCCAATTTAGAATTGAATGCAAAGAAAACCTTCTATTCTAATTCGTCTTATTTGCCTTAGTCTGAACAAGGCGCTTGCGCTTTTTAATCATCATGTCCTATCTCTTGTTCTATTTTTCTTCATAGGGACATAACTTCATAATAGGTTTTGACATCTGTAGAAGGGGGACCTGTTGTGACTGCATATCGCTTACTTGCTTTGAATATTGATGGAACATTGCTTCGATCAAATGGTCGTCTTCAACCATCCACGAAAGAGGCAATTGAATTTGTGAAGGGAAAAGAAGTGTACGTTACGCTTGTAACAAATAGACATTTTCAATCTGCGAGAAAGCTTGCAAAAGCTCTAAAGTTAGATTCTCTACTTGTTACACATGGTGGTGCATTCATCTCTGAAAATTTAGATAAGCCTTTATTCGAAAGGCGAATTTCAGAGGAAATGACATTTAATCTTATACAGGTATTAGAGAATTTTAATTGTAATATTCGCCTTACACATGAAAGGTTTTCGATTGGAAACAGGAAAAAGGTTGCTCCGAATTTATTAAGCAAATCGATATTAAATACATCAGATTCTATGTTTTATCCTGTTCAATTTGTTGATTCCTTAGGCGATACCCTTCGTGATGAGCCAGTGTCTGCAACTAGAATTGATGTTCATTTTAAATATGAGGAAGAAAAAATAGAAGCTAAAAACATATTGAAAGAAGCTTTTGATGGGGTAGATATTCGAAGTTTTTCATCACCAAATAGCTTCGATATCGTCAAAAAGGGAGTATCTAAGGAAAATGGACTGCGTGTATTAGCAAATCACTTGAAAATCCCATTAGAACAAACTGTGGCAATCGGTGATGCTGAAGATGATCTTGGAATGATTGCTTCGGCTGGGCTAGGGGTTGCAATGTGGAATGCACCATTTGAAGTGAAACGTGCTGCAGATTGGGTTACTCGCTCAAATAATCAGCAGGGTGTAGACTATATGGTAAAGGAACATTTTCGCAAGCAGCAAAGACAGGAGTTTTTGCGTAAAATTAAAATTGATAAATAGAAGGAGGGAGAGGCAATCTTTCCCTTCTTTTATTTATTAATTAAAGGATAATCTGTTAATTTCCCTTCATAAACAAGCTGTAGTTGTGGGTGACTTCGAAAATCATCAGGTGTCACTAAGGCTGGGATTTTATCCCATAATTTAATTCCAGAGCGATGAAGCATTTCAGCGACGAATTGAGAGCAAAAGTACGAATTGCTAAATTCAACAGGCTCATTTAAGGATACTCCTAAGACACCAATCAGGTTATAAAGAAATTTTCTCTGGTTTTTAATAAAAACATTCAGTACTCTTCTCATTTTTTCAACATCACGATTTGAAACTTCTAATTTATAAATCACACAGGTTGTTTCAGGATATTTACTATAAGTCCCTGTAGTTATATCTTCCTTAACAAAACCGCCATTAATCGGGTTATTAGGATTTTTTCTCCCGAAGCTGTACATTTCTGATAAATGTGCATCAAATGAAATCGAAGCATGATTATAAGGAGCCTTAGTGTATTTTTTAATAGACTTCGTAAATAATGTGCCTGTGTCAGTCAGTAAAATATAAATATATGTTTTAGGAGTCATTTCTTTTCCCTCTTTTAAATGTTTCCATAATATTCTATCCTTAATTATACAATAGAAATAGATATTTGGAGGAGTAAAGGTGATATCAACCCTTTGGACATTGGCAATTATCTTTCTTGTATTAAGTTGTGTACATCTCATTTTTATTTTAATGAGTAAAAAAGAACCTGGAAAAGATTTTACGGCTGTTTTCATGCGTGTTAAAACATGGTGGGGGAGGTTTGCTGTCTTTTGTATGGCAACTTTGTTTAACCCAATCGTTTCGTTATTTTCCCTGATGGTTCTATGCTTTTTTGCTTTAAAGGAATATTTTTCAATGATGAAAACGAGAAAAGCGGATCGAAGGTTATTTCTTTGGTCATATTTAGCCATTCCTCTCCAGTTTTATTGGATACTTATTGAATGGTACGGTATGTTTATTGTCTTTATTCCAGTTTATGTGTTCTTATTTTTACCTCTACCGCGATTATTAGGTAAGGGGACAAGCGGCTTTCTCCGTTCAGTCAGTTCAACACAATGGGGACTAATGCTAATGGTGTTCGGGCTTAGTCATTTAGCTTATTATCAATTTGCCACGCCTGAATATGGAGCAAATCTTGTCTTGTTTCTTGTTGTTTTAACACAGCTAAATGATATTGTTCATTATTTCATTTCTATTTATTTTGGGAAGAAAAAAGTTGTTCCCTCAGCAAATCCAACCATTACATGGGAGGGGTATATAGGAGCGACAATGATCACCACAATCGTAGCCTTTTTCATTGCTCCGCATTTAACACCACTGAACAGCACATTTGCAATAGCATCAGGTATTTTAATAAGTTTAAGTGGTTTCTTCGGAAGCTTGACGATTTCAGTTCTAAGAAGAGATTTATTAATAGGGGACCAAAAGAAACTAAAGACGTTACATAAAAGCTATTTAACTCGTGTTGATAGTTTAACCTATACGTCTCCTGTCTTTTTCCATGTGATAAGATATTTCTTTGATTTTATGTAAATCGATTTGTGTTCCCTCTTTCAAGTTCTTTATTCTTTGTTTAGAATTAAAATGTATCTTAAAGTGAGATTAAGTGGGGGATTAAAATGGTAAGTTTCAACCAAATAA
Source organism: Metabacillus sp. (assembly GCA_035645575.1). Classification (GTDB taxonomy): domain Bacteria; phylum Bacillota; class Bacilli; order Bacillales; family Bacillaceae; genus Metabacillus. Next base: position 3,510 of record DASQMK010000537.1, on the reverse strand, counting down.
CTTGTGAGAAAAGGTCCTATTCTAAAGAGTTTCATTCACACCAACATGAGTATGGGCAATTTCTTTTTCCATTACAAGGTTCCTTAGAGATAAAAACGAAGTGGCAAGAGATAAATCTTAATTCAGATTACTGTTTTTATCTTCCACCAAAGTTTGATCATAACTATCGATCCCTTGACAGAAATGAATTTTTAATCCTAGATATTCCAACTCAATATTTACCAGATGATACTAGCAACATGTATATACGGTTGGATAAACAATGGGCTTCGATCCGTTATTTGCTATTGGAAGAGGCGAAAAGTCATGAGAACACATCCTCCTTAGTAGATTTAACTAGATATGTGACCAACAAACTCCACATCTCGAAACCCTCTTCTATTGACTATATTCATAAACATTTTAAGGAGTCAATTAGATTAGAGACCTTAGCTAAAATAGAACATTACCATCCAGTATATTATTCAACATGGTTTAAGAAAAAGACAGGGAAAAGCCTAAAAGATTATATAGCTGAACTTCGTTTGCAAGAGGCTAGAAATCTATTAAATTCAACAGGTTGGTCTATGTCAAGGATAAGTGAGGAGTTAGGTTTTGAGAATTCTTCATCGTTTACAAGATGGTTTGTAAAATCGGAGGGAATATCACCGCAAAAATATAGACTTCTTAATAAAGGATAAAAAGGATATTAAACTTGGTAAAGAAATTTTTTCATGAATTTCCTACTATAAGTTTACATATCCTTTTTATTTTTTTACTTATTTTCGGTGTCTAGCTCCAGCGTCTAGCCCCTCGAGGTCATAAGTCAATTTGGAATTGAAGGCAAAGAGCGCCTTCTATTCCAAATCGCCTTATTTGCCCTAGGCTGACCAAGGCGCTTGCGCTTTTCTTATGAGGTGAGCAAAATGAAAGGAAAAGTGTCTCCTTTTTTAATATTACTTGCAGCAATACTTTGGGGAACCACAGGTACAACTCAGGCACTTGCGCCGGAAACAGCACATCCGATTGCTATTGGTGCTACGCGCTTAGCAGTAGGAGGTCTATTTTTATTATGTATTGTTCTCGTAACAGGAAAATTCAACTTAAAAAATTGGCCAATTAAGACAACTATATTGGCTTCTGTAAGTATGGCATTGTATCAACCATTATTTTTCTCTGCAGTAACCATAACAGGAGTGGCCATTGGGACAGTGGTAGCAATTGGAAGTGCTCCTATTTTATCAGGGTTCATTGAATGGATTTATTTTAAAAAACGTCCGGATCCCATTTGGTGGTGTTCTACTTTCTTATCGATTTTAGGTTGTCTAATGCTTTTTGTGAATAAAGAATCAGTTTATGTAGATCCTGTTGGAATATTAATGGCTTTGGGAGCTGGTTTATCGTTCGCTAGTTATACGCTTGTAAGTAGAGAGTTGGTTGAAAAATATTCATCTCTATCAGTAGTAGCAGCTGTTTTCACCCTTAGTGCAATCATTTTATCACCATTATTATTTGTCTTTGATATGTCTTGGATTTTTAGTGTGCGAGGTGTGAGTGCAAGTCTTCATCTTGGGATAATGGCCACGGGGATAGCATATTTCCTTTTTGCTAAAGGTCTTTCCAATGTCTCTTCATCAACTGCCGTTACACTTGCTTTAGCAGAGCCTTTAACAGCAGCATTATTAGGGGTTTTCATATTAGGAGAAAACTTAAACGCGATTTCATGGTTAGGAATTTTCTTCTTACTACTAGGTATTGGAATATTAATATGGTCGACAAAAAACTCTGGTATCTAAAAGGAACTTATGATAGTTCAAAAATAGAATCATTAACAATTGTAAAAAAGGTGGTTAAATCATATGGCAAAAATTGAAGATTTTCAAAAACTAGATATTCGTGTTGGCACGATCATCAATGCAATTCCTTTTCCTGAAGCAAGAAAACCGGCTATAAAACTAGAAATTGATTTTGGGGAAGAGATTGGTATAAAACATTCATCAGCTCAAATTACACGTAGATATAGTCCTGAACAACTTTGTGGACGGCAAGTGGTAGGAGTAGTTAATTTTCCACCAATGCGAATTGCTGGGTATAAATCTGAGGTATTGGTAATAGGTGGGGTTCCGGAAGAGGGAGATGTTGTTCTTTTAAAGCCGGATGAGCCTATTAGGAATGGAACACGTATCTCATAATAAAATAGAGATTATTGTATAATTAGATTAGGAATAGAAAATGATCAAACTTTAAAAAAAAAGCAAAAATGCATAAGGGGGGAATCCCTTATGCATATTACTGCTTATACCGTAAATAATTGTAGTTTTCTGTTGGAACTCTCTCGATGACATTCCCCTGCTCGTCCTTATAAACCTCATATTCCTGGTAAACTTCAATCGAATATCCATCTTCTTGATACATGTCAACAAGCCGGCTCTCCAATTCAGGTATTCCTTTTATTTCTTCTTCCTCAGCTGCGGTTGCTGACGTTGTTTCCTCCTCAGGGAAAGGGAAAGTGGAAATCGATTGTTCCTTTTCAGCAAATTTAGGAGAATCAAAGTAACCTATTATTGCGATTGCGGCTACAACTAATATAAAAGGAGCAAATTTTTTCAACGAATACTGCCTCCTATTCTAAACCTTGTCTTATTTCTACTATTATTCTATGAGCTTGCTATTAGAAAATATTATGATTATTTTTGAACTTTTAGCGGGACGGTGAGACTCAAGCAGGCATTGGCGTCGAGGAGACTCACCGCCCCACGGAAAGCGAGCATCCTGTAGCGGAAATCAACCATCCAAAAACTTGTTAAGTAGTAACAATGTTAAAACGCCTTTAGAACGTTTTTATCAAAGTTAACATTGACCAATGAAGCTCTTTTTTTGTACACTTAAATAAGTTTTCACAAAAAAAGTTAAGGTGATTATTCATGAAAATTTATATAAAAGGTATTGAAGATGAACGTTTCCATCGACCACTTACATTAATCGGTAACTTGTTTTTTGAAGAAACTGAGCTCTGCTTTACAGAAGGTGATCATTCTCTAGAAGCAGAGTTTTTTATTGAAGAAACGAGTGAAAAGGTCTTTATGAAAGGTACTTTGCTCTCAGAAGATGGGAAACAATTTACTGCAAGTAAAGAAAGGGAAATTCCGTCACATCTTGAAGGCAAGGAAAGATTAAGGCAAGTAAAAAATACGCTTTCGTATGTCTACTTAACATTGCTTCAAGACTACACTGGCATGATTCAGAAATGGGGAATTCTTACAGGTGTTCGTCCAACGAAGCTTTATCATAAAAAGAGACAAGAAGGTATGGACACGTCTGAGATTCATAAAATGTTTAGAGAAGAGTATTTATTATCTGAAGAGAAAATTAACCTGATGCAGCAAATTGTCGACCGTCAACTTGAGGTTGTGCCAGATCTTGATACTCTTGCCAATGAAGTAAGTATTTATATTGGTATTCCATTTTGTCCGACAAAGTGTGCTTATTGTACATTCCCAGCCTATGCGATCAACGGAAGGCAAGGATCTG
>DASQMK010000536.1:0-4787 GCA_035645575.1 Metabacillus sp. | reverse complement strand
GTAAAATAATGACGTCTCATGAAAAAAAGAGTGAAGAACAGATCGAAATAGAAGCACAAGCAGATGATTCGGAAAAAGAAATTGAAACTAGTGCTCCTTCATACGACCGTTTTACACAACTTATGTTCGGAAATAGGGTTCCCCAAAGATATCGAGAACAAAACAATTCGCAAGAAAAACAAGAGGAAGAACAAAGCAATGAGGTAAATTACTTTACCTTAATGGAGCAGATTGACGATATTATGGTTTCTTTAGAAAATCTTAAACCTGTTTTAAAAGAATTCGGACCTATTGTTGATTATATTAAGAAGAAAATTAAACCATAAAGAAAACTCGCCTATTGGCGAGCCTGTAAGGCGAAACTTAATACCTAGTTGCCCTTATACTTCATACTGAAAATTGGCCACTTAGTCGAATAATCTTCCACAAAGTAAAAAAAGCTACCGAATGATAGTTCCAGTGTGTAGACCAAGTAAAATTGCTAGCCCTTCAGACTGATTACTAACGCTTGCCTTTCGAGGCACGAAGCCTTGAGAGGAGCGGAGTTACCGGGGGTGGTAATGAGCACCGCAGCAAGGTGAGTAACGAAGAAAGCGAGCGTTTGTCAACAGTCTGAAAGCTACCGAATGGTAGCTTCTTTACTGGGCATCCTTTTTCCCGAGCTCATATGCTTCACCCATTACTTTTGTAAATAGTTCAAGCATTGGTTGGATTGTTTCCATTGAAAGATCAATTCCAGAGCCTTCTAGCTTTTGCTTTGCTTCAGGTAAATATTTCATAGCAATTTGCATAAATTCCATTGTTTTTGGATGTTGTTCCATTTCACTCACTCCTGCTTTTTAATAAGTTATTATTGTCGCAAACTTTGTTACTTTGTAGTTGATTTGCGTTTCCGGATACTCGCATTCCGTGGGCGGGCGGTGAGCTTGTTGATACACAGCTCCTGCGGAATCTCACCTGTCCTGATACTCACATCAAGAGTCTAGCATATTCGTTCCAATCAACTAAACAGTTTTTGCAGCTAAAACCAATAAAAGAGTTTTTAACAAGCTTATTATAACTGATTAGGTAAAAGCCCGCTTTCTTTATATTCTTCGATGGAATTCTTAATCTTTGATTGGAATTCTTCATCAACAAGGGGACTGAATGTTCCTAATGAGATCACTCCATCTTTAAAATCATAATAGAGTTCTCCATTTTCTAATTTGCCCTTATTAAAATCCTTTGCGACAACTTCGTATAATGTGTCAACATGTTGAACAGTACTCGTTAACACTGTGCCTTTTCCCAGGTCAGATTGATCTGACACAAAGCCGATTGCATATAGGCCTTCTTCTTTTAACTTTTCAATAACAGCTATATTATATCCATCACCTGCTACATAGACAATGTCTACTCCATCTGCAATCATTTCATTAAGTAGAGTTAATGCAATCTCCGCATTATTCCAATCTTGTACATATTGGATATCTACTTCCACGTTTTCATTTTGGTAATAAGCACCCTCAAAAAAACCATCAACTTCAGGCTGCCATTCAAAAGCTGCTAAAACCGCAACCTTATTAGTAGTTGTCATTTCTCCAGCTACCATACCGCCAAAAAAACCCATTGCATTAGAATCAAAATTCAAACTTGTGACATTTTCACCATTGGCTTTCCCATTGAAAAGAACAAAATGAATGTCTGGGTATTCACTACTTATCTCATTAAAATAATTTGCATATTCACTTCCATGTCCAAAAATGAGATTTACACCATTGTTATCAAATTCTTCGATTGCTTCACGTATACTTGTTTCATCATTCATACCTTCTTTATAATATACGTCAACATCTAATTCTGATTGAATTTTTAACAATCCTTTGTAGCCTTTTGTTCCCCAAACCTTATCATTAATTGTTTCTGGAACAAGTAAACCAACCTTTTCGAGCTTCCCCGAAGTGACAGGTTGTCCACAACCAAAAAGCGAAAGAAGAATAATAAGAACAAAACCTAGCTTTAAGTACATGGGCAACCACTTCCTTGTATGCTTTTTCCTTCGCTTTTATTTTAGCCTTTCCTGATTTATTTGTTCAAGCAATAATCATCAAAGTCCATAAATCTCTCGATATGCTTTTATACAGGAAAGCTGGTCAAATAACCCTTTCTCGATAGTTGTTTGATTTGTAATCGAGTGTCGAATCGACTTATCATTTGCTGTTTCAGTTGCATTCATTTTTAACTCAACTGAAAATGATTCAATCTCCTCTTTCTTCAGTTCACTTAGAAACGAATACACTTTGCCATGTTCACAATTCTCAATCAACTCAACCAATGTTTCTACAGCATCTTTAATGAATAAGATTGGTTCCTCAATGATCAAAGTTCTTTTCTGACCTGTTAAAAAAGAAGCTAAATGCTGGTGAATTGGTTCTTCGGGTGGTTGAAACGGCCCAAAAAGCCTTGGAAGCTTAAAAATAGAATAAAACGTCAAGGTTTTAAAATGCTGATGATCATCATCTATTTGATTTGCAGCGGAAGTTACATAAAAATATTGACTCTTCGTTTCAGCTGCTCTCTCAACTGATTTCTCAAAACAACGTTGGTCTTGATTATGACCAGCTTCTTTACAATAAATCACATGGGTACATTCATCATTTCTCCACTCATCTTCTAGAGAAAATTTTTGAAATAAAGCATTTCTTCCAATAAGCATCATTCTTTCCTCTAGAAGAAGTTTGTTCATTTTTGCTGAGGATTCTAAAAAGATTGCTCCTACCTCTACTCCCTCTTCAAGAAACTTTTCACAAAGTGCAAACCCAATATGAGACTGTGCCCCAAACACCATCACTCGCATATCTGGTTTCCCTCCTTTTGGACGATATCATACAATATGCAAATAACCCTTAAAATAGTATAAAAAAGCTTAGGTTGCTAATTTCTCCTTACCTAGCAACCTAAGCTTTTTCACGTTATAACAACTTTTCATTTTCTTTATAAAACCTTATGATGGATTGATTTATTCGATACGGATTCTCACCTAGATGATAAATTAATTGTACAGGATGACCAGCTTTATTTCGTAGTTCCTCATATTTTTTACTATGATATTCAGGAGCATAGGATGTGTTATTCATTCTTTGCCATATTCTCACGGGCAAGTAGGAACTTTCATTGTAAAGTGTAGGAAGGTCTAAAGATGGTACGATTTTTTGATCAACACCATATGCTAACGAGATCTCTTTTATCAATCGTTTATAAAAAAATTTATGCTCTTTTTCATTTTCAAGATGGGCTTGGAGGTCAAGGCAAGGATTCATCATGGCAACAGAACGAATCTTTTCAGGTATTTGTTGCATTAATTGTAACCCTGTTAAACCACCCATTCCATCGATTAAAAGGTGGATACGCTGATTTAAGATTTCTTTTTTCATGACTAAGTGATAAAGCTGTTTTGCCATTGTCACTGATAAAGGACTCCCCCAATGGTTTCCATAAAGATTGGAATGAAAGAGTGTATATCCCTGCTTCATTAAATCTGATATAAGTTGATTTCTTCCATAATGTTGATGCCAAAAGCTGGAGTTTTCATCAACAAAATCGGATCGGTCACCAATGATTAATATTCCAAACCCATTCGGTTTAAATGGTAAATGAATTACATTCCATTCTGTCTCAATCTGAAAAAAGCGTTCAGTTATTGTCATCACTTGCCCACCACCTTTCTCTTCTGAGTCATTTTATTTCTATATAATGTATGTCTAACTTTTTAAAAAGAATGGGACTGTATCACGTTTCTTGTAAATATAGACACATCTAAGTGAAAGATTTCTTTCTTTTTTCCAAAATTCAGCCTAAATAACTACCCTAAAATTCCTTTAGTTTTATTATTTCATGCAGGATATGAAGAGTTTATGAACAATTTAAAAAGGTTCTTTTAATCCTGAAATATTTTGTGATAATATATAATAAGAACTCGTCTGGAAATTGAGGTGAATGGTTTGCGTTTCTTTTGGACATTTTTTTGGGGCTTTTTATTAATTCATATGGCGTCATATGTTATTAATAATATGACAGGTGGTCATTACGACTTTATGGCTTCTACCGTTTTATCTGTGATTGCAATCGTTGTCATTTTTCTTATTGCTGAGGTTATTCCTAATGAGCCTGCGGCAAAGCACGATCATCATTAAAAAACAGGATCTATTTCCCAATACGATCATCAATATCCTTGCTGATCGTATTAAAATGATTCGACTAAAAAACAAAAAAACCTACTTTTAAAAGTAGGTTTTTTTGTTTCATTATCTATTATGGCTTACGTTTATATGTCCATTGACGGTTATGATTAGCTGTTTCTGGGAAACGGTCTCCTGCTTTTAATTTAATTTGGCCTGGATTTTTAACATTATCCCCAGTTTCACCTATTTCTACATAAATTCCATTATTAGGTGCTTTTTGTCCTACACGAAAACGATGTTGTTGTCCCATTGTTAACCTCCTCTCATTACATTACTACTATTATCTCCAGACAGACTATTTTCATGAGTGTTCATAAGGTCTTTACAGGATTCCAATCCTGTAGTTAAATGGTAAAGGATTGTAAATATACATACGGAGGAAGAAACATTGGATATTTATTTAATTGTAAAATATATGCTTCTAGGTATTTTTCAAGGATTCACAGAGCCAATTCCCATCTCGTCGAGTGGTCATTTAGTATTTGCTCAGCATTTTCTTGGGTTAGAAATTGAAGGGCTATCCTTTGAGTTACTTGTTAATGCTGCATCACTAATTGCAGTATTAAT
>DASQMK010000535.1:0-7663 GCA_035645575.1 Metabacillus sp. | reverse complement strand
TTTTCATGATAGACGTCAAAGTTGACAATATGCACATTCGCTATTAACTTGGTGAGTAGAGATGAAAGTGTTTGCAAACGGTGCTTTTTTTGTCATATTTTGTCTTAATAGTTGAACATTTTTCGATAAAATTGAATAATGGAAGAAGAGCTGATATAAACGCCTTTTCTTAGAAGGTGCTTAAAGGGTGGTGTAAAGTTGAAAAAGAAAACTCCTAACTCAAAAGAAGCAAAAAAAACGAATATATTTTTAGAGAAATTAAAAAACTATCGATTTTTACATATTTTTTTATATGCAATCTTAGCTGTAGTGTTGTTTGTTGCTTTATATAGTAATGTTAAGCCTGAAACACTTGATATTGAGCTTTTTACTGTTTCAGACCAAACAATATATGCTCCATCTACAGTTGAGGATAAGGTAGAAACAGATAGGAAGCGTCAAGAGGCTTATGATTCTGTAGAGGATCAATATGTTCTAAAAAAGGAGATTACGGAAAAACAGGTAGATCTTATTTCTTCGATTTTTGACACTGTCATTGAGGTTCGAAAAGAGGAAGCTGCAAATTCGGAGTCCAACGCAACCCCTTTAGAGGATCAGATTAAAAAAGTACAAGACAAATTAACACCATCGATAAACAAAAAAATTCCTGGCGAAACATTTCTTCCCTTACTAGAAACTACAGATGATGAAGTTGTCTTGGCAAAGGATGCAGTTGTAACGGCTGTTAACAATATCATGAGTAAGGAAATTCCGATTGTTCAGCTTACAGAAGCGAAAAAACAAGTAGAGGAGGAACTGCAATACACCTCACTCCGAACTGAAGTAATGGAATCTGCAATATTTCTTGCTCGTTTCGCGATAACACCAAATTATGTGTTCGATTTATCCGCTACTGAAGAACAGAGACAATTAGCCGTTGATGGTGTGAAAGTGGCTCAGATTAAACAAGGGCAAATTCTTGTTGAAGAGGGGGAGCTCATTAATCGTGAAATTTACAGAAAATTAGGCTTAGTAGGATTGCTAGATGATCAACAATCAATAAAGCCTTTCCTTGGACTTGGTATATTTGTGCTCCTTATTATATCGGGTGTTGTATATTTCTTTGAAAAGAAAGATAGCCCAATTTCTAAAAAAAATAATTTTTTGTTATTATATTGTTTAATATTTGCTATTACCATTCTTCTTATGAAGATTATTAGCTTGTTTCAGAAAATTGATTATACACATATTGGTTATATTGTTCCGGTCGCCATGGGAGTCATGCTTGTGAAATTATTATTAAATGAACGGCTAGCAATTTGGACAAGTATGATTTTTGCGGTATGTGGAAGTGTTATTTTTAATGAAGGAGTTACAGGGAGCTTTAACTTCTCAGTAGGGATATACTATCTCTTTGGGTGCTTGGCAGCGGTTTTATTTTTAGGAGAGCATAATCTTCGTTCCAAGATCCTTCAAGCTGGTTTATTTGTTGCTGGTGTTAATATCCTTGCGTTAACTGCTATAATGCTAATTAGAAATGGTGGCTATTCAAATGTTGAAATTAGCTCCTACTTTATCATGGCCTGTGTATCAGGACTTGTGTCCTCAGTATTAACGATAGGATTCATGCCTTTTTTTGAAACAGGATTCGGGATTTTATCAACGATGAAATTAATAGAATTATCAAATCCAAATCATCCATTACTTAGAAAAATCTTAACCGAAACACCTGGTACATATCATCATAGCGTCATGGTTGCAAACCTGTCTGAGTCAGCATGTGAAGCAATTGGAGCAAATGGCTTACTTGCGAGAGTTGGTGCATACTATCATGATATAGGAAAAACAAAACGGCCTCAGTATTTTATAGAAAATCAAATGAATATTGAGAATCCGCATAATAAATTGTCAGCACAACTTAGTAAAAACATTATTATTGCTCATGTAACTGATGGTGTTGATATGTTAAGAAAGCATAAAATGCCTAAAGAGTTTATTGACATAGCCGAGCAACATCATGGGACAACTCTTTTAAAGTATTTTTATCATCAAGCTAAGCAATCAAATGATTCTATCTATGAAGAAGAATTTCGGTATCCAGGCCCAAAACCACAAACAAAAGAAATAGCTATTATATCAATAGCAGATAGTGTAGAGGCAGCAGTACGGTCAATGGCTAACCCTACACCTGAAAAGATTGAAAAATTAGTGAGGTCCATTATTTCTGATCGTTTACAAGATCATCAATTAGACGAATGTGACCTAACGTTAAAAGAATTAGATATTATTGCAAAATCATTTTGTGAGTCATTAAAGGGAATTTTTCATTCACGAATTGAGTATCCAGAATTAACTAAAAAACAGAAGGTGAAATAACATGAGATTATCGATTGATAGTCATGATGAAACAAATGAATTAACAGAAGAACAAATAAAAACAGTTGAAGAGCTATTGCAATTTGCGGCTGAAACGGAGGATGTATCTCAAGGTGCAGAGCTATCAGTTACATTTGTTTCAAATGAACGTATACAGGAAGTAAACCGTGAATATCGAGATAAAGATCAACCAACAGATGTCATTTCTTTTGCTCTGGAAGAGATGGGAGAGGGAGAAATGGAGATTATAGGGGGAGATCAGCCTCGTGTGCTTGGAGATATTATTATTTCGATTCCAAGAGCAAGGGAGCAGGCAGAAGAATATGGTCATTCATTTATGAGAGAGCTAGGCTTTCTAGCAGTACACGGCTTATTACATTTATTGGGTTATGATCATATGACAGATTCGGAAGAAAAAGTGATGTTTACAAAACAAAAGGAAATATTAAATAATTATGGACTTAAAAGATCTGAAGAAGTCTGAGTGGAAGCGTTTTTATAAGAGCTTTCAATATGCATGGAATGGGATTGTATCAACATTTAAATCAGAACGAAACTTTCAAATACATGTAGTAATATCATTTATCATGTTCATAATCGGAATGGTATTAAGTTTTTCAAAAACAGAATGGATTATTATTTTATTTTTAATAGGTGGTATGCTGGCTCTTGAGCTAATCAATACAGCAATAGAGCATGTGGTGGATATGATAACAAGTGAATTTCATCCGCAAGCAAAAGCCGCAAAAGATGCAGCAGCAGGAGCTGTTTTGGTTTATGCAATTCTTTCCGTTATAATTGGAATGATCATTGTATCAAATCATCTTTTTGTCTCCTAAGATTAATAAGTTTTCAAGGAATGTGTAAGAGGTTCGAACATCATTTTTAGTCTATTTTAGTTAATTTTCGAAAATTCTTACAATTAAATTACAAATGCAGAATTAGGCGTGAAATTACTGTGAAAATTAGGTAAAATAAAGAAGAGATAAAGTCATTCGCCAGCAAAGAAAGGAAGAAACTTTAGTGAATATTGAACAACTCATCAATGAAGCAAAAGCAGCAAGGGAAATGGCTTATACTCCCTATTCTAAATTTAAAGTAGGAGCGGCTTTATTAACTCAGGATGGCAAAGTTTACAAGGGATGCAATATTGAAAATGCTGCATACAGCATGTGTAATTGTGCTGAAAGAACAGCTATTTTTAAAGCTTATTCAGAAGGTGATAAAGACTATTCTGCTATAGCTGTTGTTGCAGACACTGTTCGACCAGTACCTCCATGTGGAGCTTGTCGTCAGGTTATTTCAGAGCTTTGCCCGAAAGATATGAAAGTTATACTAACAAACCTCCATGGTGATATTACAGAACTTACAGTACAAGAATTACTACCAGGAGCATTTTCAGCGGAGGATTTACATGAATCATAATCAATCATACAAATCAGGATTTGTTTCAATAATAGGAAGACCAAATGTGGGGAAATCTACCTTTATCAATCGGGTAATCGGACAAAAAATTGCGATTATGAGCGATAAGCCGCAAACAACTCGAAACAAGATACAAGGAGTTTATACGACAAATCATTCCCAAACTATCTTCATCGACACACCAGGTATTCATAAACCAAAGCATAAACTTGGTGATTTTATGATGAAAGTAGCACAAAACACTTTGAAAGAAGTCGATTTAATTTTATTTATGATCAATGCTGAAGAAGGGTTTGGCCGTGGCGATGAATTTATCATTGAAAGGCTAAAACAAACAAATACACCAGTATTTTTAATAATCAATAAAATTGATCAAATTCACCCAGAGCAGTTGCTGCCTTTAATTGAGCAATATAAGGAGCTTTATCCGTTTAAAGAAATTGTCCCTATTTCTGCTCTACAAGGAAATAATGTTGATGCATTATTACATCAAATTGAAGCCTACTTACCAGAAGGTCCACAATATTACCCGGAGGATCAAGTAACTGATCACCCGGAGCGTTTTATCATTACAGAATTAATACGTGAAAAGGTATTGCACCTAACAAGAGAGGAAATTCCGCACTCTGTAGCTGTTGTAATGGATACGCTTGAACGTAGAGAGAATAATGCTGCGATCTATGTTGGAGCAACAATCATAGTTGAACGTGATTCACAAAAAGGAATTGTCATTGGTAAACAAGGAAGTATGCTTAAAGAAGTAGGGAAAAGAGCAAGAGTTGATATTGAGGCACTCTTGGGATCAAAAGTGTTTCTTGAACTGTGGGTTAAAGTTCAGAAGGATTGGCGAAACAAAGCTTCACAGCTTAGAGACTATGGTTTCAGAGAAGATGAATACTAAAAATAGATTATATTCATCTTATCCATTAGCAAAAATTGTTTAACATGAAATGATGAAGAAAAGGTCAAGATAACTGTAAAGAAATTGGATTGATGCTTGCTAGTCTTAACAACTGAAAGGTGGGGTTTAAATATGTTGGATTTTACCTGGAAAGTTTTTTCGCAAACAGGTAGCATTGATACTTATCTTCTTTTTAAGGAACTAGAAAAGGAGAATGATGAAGGACCCGATTCTCAAGAGGATGAACTAGCTGAAATAGATTTTCCAATTTCCTGATCTTGCCTGAACCTTTGAAAGGTGAGGGGTAAATTGCTTCAAAAATGTGAAGGAATTGTAATCCGTTCAACCGATTACGGTGAAACAAACAAAATTATTACACTATATACAAGAGAACTGGGAAAAGTTGGGGTTATGGCAAGAGGCGCAAAGAAACCAAATAGTCGCCTAACGTCTATCACCCAACTTTTTACGTATGGCACCTTTTTATTTCAAAAATCGAGTGGATTAGGAAGCCTGCAGCAAGGAGAGACAATACAGTCGCTAAGAAGTATTAGAGAAGACATATTTTTAACGGCATATGCATCATATATTGCAGAGCTTCTAGATAAGAGTACTGAAAATCGTGAGAGAAATCCATTCTTATTTGAACTATTAATGCAAACTCTTACTTTCTTAGATGAGGAAGTTGATCCTGATATTTTACTTTACATTTTTGAAATGAAGATGCTTCCAGTATTAGGACTTCATCCTCAATTAGATTGCTGTTCAAATTGTGGTCAGAAGGATGGCACCTTTCACTTTTCAATAAGAGAAGGTGGATTCTTATGTCACAGGTGCTTTGAAATCGATCCTTATCGCCTAATTATAACCCCTACTACTGTAAAGTTGCTTCGACTTTTTTTCTATTTTGACTTAAATCGGTTAGGAAAGATTTCTGTAAAACAAGAGACAAAAAATGAACTTAAAATGGTCATTCACGCATATTATCAAGAATATTCTGGTCTAACCATTAAGTCTAAGCGATTTCTTGATCAAATAGATTCATTAAGAGGAAAGCTTTAGTTAAGGGATATTGACATCGATTAAAAATTCGATTAAGATGCAATTATAATTTAACATTGTTGTGTAGATGGAAAGAAGTACTTACGAAAGATTCAATGAAAGCGACCTTAGGATGGTGAAAGCTAAGGATTGAACCGTAAGGAAAGGCATTCCGGAGCAAATTCTTCTAAAGTGGCTTATACATATAAGCAATTAGGGTGGAACCGCGGGTTAGCTCTCGTCCCTATGTCAATGATCTGACATAGAGATGAGAGCTTTTTTGTGCTTAATCTATTGTTAGGTTTAGTATGCATACAACTAATATTTATTAACTATGGAGGTGTTTGAATATGAATATTCAAAACATGATTTTAACGCTTCAAAAGCACTGGTCTGATCAAGGTTGTGTGCTTATGCAGGCGTATGATACAGAGAAAGGTGCAGGGACAATGAGTCCGTATACTTTTTTACGAAGTATAGGTCCAGAACCATGGAAGGTTGCCTATGTTGAGCCATCTAGAAGACCGGCTGACGGTCGTTATGGAGAAAATCCTAATCGACTTTATCAGCATCATCAATTCCAAGTCATAATGAAGCCTTCACCAGATAATATCCAAGAACTATATTTAGATTCTTTACGTGCCTTAGGAATAAATCCTTTAGAGCATGACATACGTTTTGTTGAAGATAACTGGGAAAATCCTTCTTTAGGATGTGCTGGCCTAGGCTGGGAAGTATGGCTTGATGGGATGGAAATTACTCAATTTACGTATTTCCAACAAGTTGGTGGTTTGGAATGTAAGCCCGTATCAGCAGAAATCACATACGGAATTGAAAGACTTGCGTCATATATTCAAGATAAAGAAAATGTTTTTGATTTAGAATGGACGGATGGTTATACAATTCGTGATATTTTCCTAATGCCAGAATATGAACATTCTAAGTATACGTTTGAAACCTCAAATACTGATATGTTATTCGAATTGTTCTCGACATATGAAAAGGAAGCAATGAGACAAATGGACGAAGGTCTTGTGCATCCTGCATATGATTATGTGTTAAAGTGTTCCCACACGTTTAACCTTCTTGATGCAAAAGGAGCCATCTCTGTTACAGAGAGAACAGGTTATATTGGCCGCGTTCGAAATTTAGCAAGAAAAGTAGCAAAGACATTTTATGACGAACGCGAAAAATTAGGTTTCCCAATGTTACAGGAAGGAGAAAAAGGTCATGAGTAAAAAAGATTTGTTACTAGAAATAGGTTTAGAAGAAGTACCTGCACATTATGTAACACCTGCGATGAATCAATTTGCTGAAAAGCTTACTAAATGGCTAGAAGAAAAGCAATTAACTCATGGAGAGGTAAAAACATATTCCACTCCACGAAGATTAGCTGTTCTTGTCAAGGATGTGTTAGAAAAGCAACCAGATATCGAGGAAGAAGCGAAGGGTCCTGCTAAGAAAATTGCGCTTGATGAAAACGGAAATTGGTCAAAAGCAGCAATTGGTTTTACAAAGGGACAAGGTGCTTCTGTCGAGGATATCTATTTTAAAGAAATCAATGGTGTTGAATATGTTCATGTGCAAAAATTTGTACAAGGCCAAGAAGCAAAAGAATTATTAGCAGAAACACGTGATTTAATTACTGGACTAACTTTTCCTAAAAATATGCGTTGGGGCAGTCAGGAATTACGATATATTCGTCCAATTAAGTGGTTAGTCGCACTATTTGGTCAAGATGTTATTCCATTTGAGATAGCTGGTGCTAAGACGGATTCCTATAGTTACGGACATCGTTTTCTAGGAACGAAGGTTGAGATCGCAGCACCTTCACTGTATGAGGCTGCCTTATTAGAGCAATTTGTTATGGCTGATCCTGTAAAAAGAAAAGATGCAATCAGTCAGCAATTGGTTGACCTGGAAAATAAGAAAAATTGGGTG
>DASQMK010000534.1:0-6494 GCA_035645575.1 Metabacillus sp. | reverse complement strand
CGAATGGACATATGTTTTCTCCGTAGTTGTAAAAATTATCTTCTTTTTATAACTTGCCAGAATAGGTAAATATTTGCAATGACTAATTCAAAGAATAAAAAATATTTTTAGTAAATGAGCATGCATGACAGATATAGATTATCTAAATCAATAAATTGTGTTTAATTTTTAGAAAGCTGTTGACAAAAGATAATTTCGAGTCTAAAATTATCTCATATTCAAAATAAATTAATTAAAAATAATTGAATCTGAAATAAATAATGCAGAATTTTTAAGGAGGTGTCATATGGATAGAAAGTGTACTAATTACCCATTTTTATTGCTCATGCAAACAGCAAGATTTTTTCAGGAACGAATAAGGGACGATATGAACCAAAATAATTTAAGTATCACAGAATTCTCAGTGTTAGAGGTGCTTTTTCATAAAGGCAAACAAACAATACAGCAAATTGCCAAAAGTATTTTAATTGCAAGCAGTTCAATGACATATGTGATCGATAAGCTGGAACAAAAAGGTCTATTAAAAAGAAATGCTTGTCCGGAAGACCGAAGAGTTGTGCATATAACATTAACTGAAAAAGGGCTGGAATTAATGAATACGGTCATGCCTGAACATGAGGAATTTGTTGATCATGCTTTTGATTCCTTACATCCTAAGGAGTTAGAACAATTTGTTTTTCTATTGAAAAAGGTAAAAGCAAGATTGGAAAAATAATTTTTTATATTCACATATCTCGAAATCGAGATAAAAATAGGAGGATCAAATGATAGATATTGGATTATTAATGATTAGATTAGTTATTGGTGTTTTATTCATTGGTCATGGTGCTCAAAAGTTATTTGGTTGGTTTGGTGGATATGGCTTAAAGGGTACTGGAGGCTGGTTTGAATCAATTGGTATGAAGCCAGGAGTAACGATGGCTCTTTTTGCGGGATTAGCAGAACTTTTTGGAGGAGTATTGTTTGCTTTAGGATTTTTAACTCCACTTGCAGGAATTATGATTGCAGCAACGATGATAATGGCTATTGTTAAGGTACATGGCCAAAATGGACTATGGGCAACTTCGAATGGATATGAATATAATTTAACATTGCTTGTTGTTGCTATTGGTATAGCGCTAATAGGTGCGGGACAGTATAGTCTTGATGCTTTTTTATTCTAATATATCTCAGTATAGAAATACTTTAATTAAGAGCACTCGGTTGTGAATGTATATAAATAGAATGTTGAGAAAATATGTAACAATAATAGATAAATTAATATGTGGATTTGTTAGGTATATTAAAAAATAAAACTACTTAAATTTTTAAAAATTGGGGTGAAAATGAGTAAAAAACGATGGGTATACATCATATTACGGCAATCGTTGGTCATCCGCAAGAAAATGTAGATTTTTATGCAGGAATTTTAGGTCTACGTTTAGTAAAACAAACTGTTAATTTTGATGATCCTGGAACTTACCATCTTTATTTTGGTGATGAAGGTGGTAAACCGGGAACAATCCTGACATTTTTACCATGGGCAGGAGCTGCAAAGGGAACCATTGGTGACGGCCAAGTTGGAGTTACGTCCTTTGTAATTCCAAAAGGGTGGAATTCTGGGAAAAAAGACTAGAAAAATTCAATGTTTCTTTTACGGAAATGGAAAGGTTTGGGGAACAATACTTGGAATTTGATGATCCGCATGGGCTCCATTTGGAGATGGTTGAACGAGAAGAAGGAGAAGCCAATACATGGAATTTTGGAGGATTAACTTCTGAAGTTGCTATTAAAGGATTTGGTGGTGCGACTCTATTATCGGCTGAGCCAGAAAAAACTGCCGAACTATTAGAGAAGGTAATGGGGCTTGTGTCAAAAGAAGGAGACTTTATCCGTTTCCGTACTTCAGCAGAAATAGGAAATATCATTGATTAAAAAATTAACTCCGATTGGGCGTGGAAGAATGGGAGTTGGGACAGTCCACCATATTGCATGGCGTGCTATTGATGACCAAGTCCAATTGGATTGGCAAAAATATATTACAGAAAATGGCTATGGGGTAATACCTGTACAGGATCGAAATTATTTTAATGCCATCTACTTTAGAGAACATGGAGAAATCCTATTTGAAATTGCAACAGATCCTCCAGGATTTGCACATGATGAATCTGCAGCGATAATGGGAGAAAAATTGATGGTACCAAAAATGTATGAGCAATTTAGAGGGCAGATCGAACAAAGTTTATTACCGTTTGAAGTAAGAGAGTTAGCTTAATTTAATGTAAAGGAATGATTTCTTTGCTATCAATTGACCCTTCTAAAAATACAGAAAGAGAAAACTATAAATTTCTAATCGGAAGCATCATACCAAGACCGATTGCTTTTGTTACAACACTTTCAAAGGGTGGTGTTTTAAATGGTGCGCCTTTTAGCTACTTTAATATCGTATCATCAAATCCACCGATGATTTCATTATCAATTCAACGTTCAGAGGGAAAACAAAAGGATACAGCGAGAAACATCAACGATTTAAAAGAATTTGTTATTCACATCGTGGATGAGCAAAATGTTGCAGAAGTGAATGAAACAGCTGCCAGTCTTCCTTCTGATCAAAGTGAAATAGAGGAAGGGAATTTAACTCCGGTTGAAAGTGAGAAAATTTCAGTACCAGGAGTAAAAGAAGCAAAAATTCGAATGGAATGTGTTCTAGAACAGTCATTAGAATTGGGAGGTTTGGATACACCTGGATGTGATTTTATCATCGGAAAAGTTGTTCAATTCCATATTGATAATACCATTTATGAAAACGGAAGAATTGATCCAAAGGGCTTAGCTGCTGTGAGTCGATTAGCTGGTACGAATTATGCGAAAATAGGTGAGATATTTTCAATTGAGCGACCAAATTAAGCCTTATCAAATAAAAGAATGGAGAAGATAAGTGTGCAAAAAACAACAGGAATCCATCATATCACAGCGATGGTGAACGATGCCCAACGAAATATTGATTTTTATACGGGCCTACTTGGACTAAGACTTGTAAAAAAGACGATAAATTTTGATCGTCCGGAAGTGTATCACCTCTATTTTGGTAATGAAACAGGACAACCGGGAACTGTTATCACTTTTTTTCCATGGGCTAAACAGTTAAAGGGTCGAATTGGGACGGGTCAGGTAGGAGTCATTAGCTTTATTATTCCTGTTGGATCCATTCATTTTTGGAAACAAAGATTACAAAAATTCAGCATTGACTTTAGTACTTCGGAGCGATTTGGTGAAAAATTCATTCTATTTAATGACCCTGATGGGCTTCAACTTGAACTTATAGAACGAAATGAAGGACCAATAAATCATTGGAACTTTGGTGCAATTCAAGCTGAGAATGCGATTAAAGGTTTTGGGGGAGCTACATTAATATCAGCTCAACCTAATAAAACTGCGGATGTTCTAGAAAATATTTTAGGACTTGAATGCATTGGTGATGAAGATGGGTTTCTTAGGTTTAAAGCTAAAGGGGATCTAGGAAATTTTATTGATATTAAGTTAACTCCTTCCGTTCGTGGACTAATGGGAGCTGGAACTGTTCACCATATCGCATGGAGGGCAAAGGATGAACAAGATCTTTACAAATGGAAATCACTTCTTCAGGAAAAAGAATATTATCCGACTGAAATTCGTGACAGAAACTATTTTAAAGCGGTGTATTTCCATGAACAAGGGGGTATACTTTTCGAAATAGCAACAGACCTACCAGGTTTTTCAGTTGATGAACCTGTTGACGAACTTGGAAAAAAACTTATGTTACCACCTTGGCTAGAGTCAAAGCGGAAAGAGTTAGAAGGTACCTTACCTAGTGTGGAAGTACGTATTCTGGAGGGAGAAAAATAATGAAACATATTTTTAATGAAGGAAAAGATCTAACAAAACCAACGTTATTATTGCTACACGGTACAGGTGGGAATGAATTGGACCTGTTGCCTCTTGCTGGAATGATTGATGATGAAGCATCAGTGTTAAGTGTCAGAGGGAATGTATTAGAAAATGGAATGCCGCGATTCTTTCGTAGATTAGCAGAAGGTGTGTTTGATGAAGAAGATCTTATTTTCCGAACAAAGGAATTAAATGAGTTTCTTGATGAAGCAGCAGAAAAATATGGTTTTGACCGAGACAATATGGTTGCGATTGGTTATTCAAATGGAGCGAATATTGCTGCAAATTTATTATTTCATTACAAAAATGCATTAAAGGCTGCCATTCTTCATCATCCAATGGTACCGAGAAGAGGAATAGAACTTCCCGATTTATCAGGAAAGTCTGTGTTCATTGCAGCGGGAACAAATGACCCAATTTGCTCACCAGGTGAATCTACTGAACTACAATCGTTATTCGAAAAAGCAAATGCGAATGTAGAACTTCATTGGGAAAATAAAGGTCATCAATTGACTGTGGAAGAAGTTGAAACTGCTGCACAGTGGTATCGTAAATTGTGATTAACTATGGGATAAAACTCAGTTTTTTATAGAAAAACTATTACTTAATTCCATAAGAAACCTCTTAACTAGTACAGTACTTCTTAGTTATCCAATGCCTGCTTTTAGGGAATTATATTGAGGGATTCTTTGGAAGGAGTGATTTTATAGGCTTGAGTTATAGCATAAAAAAACATTTAGGTGGTGTCTAACTATGGGGATTTTAAGCAGATTATTTGGAAATTCAACCAAAAAGGAGACGGAAAATATGTCAAATGTTAAATTAGCAGTTATTTATTACAGTTCATCTGGTACCAATTATCAATTAGCTCAATGGGCTGAGCAAGGGGCAAAAGAAGTTGGAGCTGAAGTGAAGATTCTAAAGGTCCCTGAAACAGCTCCACAAGCAGCAATTGAATCTAACCCGGCATGGAAGGCTCATGTAGAAGCAACAAAAGATGTACCAGAGGTAAAAGTTGAAGATCTAGAATGGGCAGATGCGATAATTTTCAGTGTACCAACTCGATTTGGTAATATGCCATCACAAATGAAGCAATTC
This sequence comes from Metabacillus sp., assembly GCA_035645575.1. Lineage (GTDB taxonomy): Bacteria > Bacillota > Bacilli > Bacillales > Bacillaceae > Metabacillus. Next base: position 1,490 of record DASQMK010000534.1, on the reverse strand, counting down.
CTGGACACAACTGGTGGACTTTGGTTTAATGGAAAGCTTGTCAATAAGGTTGTAAGTGCAATGACTTCAGCACAAAATCCTCACGGAGGTCAAGAAGCAACTATTTTATCACTATATACAACAATGCATCATTGGGGTGCACTTGTTGCTTCTCCTGGCTATACTGATCCAGTAACATTTGGAGCTGGAGGAAACCCATATGGGACAAGTGTGACAGTTGATCAAGATGGTAAAATGATTGAAGACGTCCAAGCAGCAGTAAAACACCAAGCAAAACGTACTGTTACAGTAGCTGAATGGGTGAAAAAAGGCAACCAATAATAAACAAAAAGGAGCTAATCTAATGGTGATTAGCTCCTTTTATAAAATTAGCAGTCAGCTCTATTATAGGAAGGCTATCACTTCCCTGAATCTTCTTTATCCAATAATCACCTTTTCTGTAGGGTAATGATAATTCTCCTTTGTTTCAGGTCCACGAATTAAAAATAGAAATGAAAATATTCCTATCCGTCCAATAAACATAAGTGCTGTAATAACAATTTTTCCACCTGTACTTAACTCTGGAGTAATTCCCATCGATAAACCTGTCGTTCCGAAAGCTGAAGATACTTCAAACATTATTTCAATTAAAGAAAATGATGGTTCTAACCAAAGCAGTAAAACAATAGATGATCCACAAATCATTAAAGCTGTAGAAATAACAATAAACGACCTTCTAATATCTTCTTGATCAATCTCTCGGTTAAAAATTTTAATTGAATTTTTCCCTTTTGCATAAAAGAAAATACTTAGTATCATAATCGCAAAGGTTGTTGTACGTATTCCCCCGCCTACACTACTAGGGGAAGCACCAACAAACATTAAAAAGCAGATAATGAGTAAGGTAGGTAAGGTAAATTCACTTACGTCCATCGTAGCTAGTCCGCCATTACGCGTTGTAATTGATTGAAAAGCAGAGTAAAACAATGTTTCATGCCATGCTTTATCTTTAAAAAAATGATTCCATTCCAAGATCATAATCATAATTATTCCGAATGCAACTAAAGCAAAGAATGTAATAGATGTCAATTTACTAAATAATGAAAATCGATAGGGAGTTTCACCTTTATAACTAAGAAATTCTTTTACTTCTATTAAAACTGGAAAACCAATAGCTCCAAGTACCAAAAGAACCATGTTTATAAATTGTACAAAATAATCATTAGCAAAAGGAATAAGGGAGGAGCCCGTAATGTCAAAACCTGCATTTGTGGTTGCACTAACAGATGCAAACAATCCTTGGTAATATGCCTCTTGCCAAGTAGGAAAGTACTTTAAAAAATATGTCCCTAAAATCAGAGCGCCTAAGATTTCGATAATAATTATTAATAATAATATCTGCCTCATTAGTTGTACAAGACCTGAAAGTGTCGATCTATTTTGATCAGTCATGATCAATTGACGTTCTTTAAGTCCTATCTTCTTTCCGATTACAATCCATATAAATGTAC
>DASQMK010000533.1:0-2257 GCA_035645575.1 Metabacillus sp. | reverse complement strand
TTGAACGGGGAAGTTAGAGTAGTCCAAGTTTGGGGCACAACGATTCAATATAAGGAATCGCAAGCAGAGTTCCTTGTGATTCGCGATGTTACCGAGCAAAAAACAAAGGATCAAAAGATAAAATTTATGGCACAGTATGATTCTCTTACAAGGCTGGCAAATCGGAATTATTTAACTGAACGTTTGAATGAACTATTATTTTGCAATATTGACCGCCAGCTCGTTATTTTGTTAATAGATATCGACCGCTTTAAGTTTATAAACCACTTGCTTGGCCATACAAACGGAGATATTGTGCTGCAAAGAGTGGCTGATCGATTACGGAGACTCCAGTCTGACAATGTCTTTTTATCTCGTATTGGTAATGATGAATTTGTTGTTGCATGTGTGTTTGAACAAGAAGAGGAGCTAGAAAAGCTATTAAATCAGCTTAAGGATCATTTAAGTAAGCCATATTACATTGCTGGAGAGAAACTAAATATCACAGCGAGTATTGGTATTAGCCGTTCTTCGGATGCCAATTTATCTGTTGATACATTGATTAGCAATGCCAATAAGGCGCTGTATTATGCAAAGATGAACGGAACGAATTTATTAGTGGAATATAACGCGGAGATTCATGATATATTTGCAAAGAAAATACGCCTTGAAAGCGATTTGCAAACAGCTTTAGAGAAAAACCAATTTTCTCTTTACTATCAGCCGAAAATCAATTTTCCTAATCGTTTGATTAGCGTCGAGGCTCTTATACGCTGGGAGCACCCTCAGTTTGGCATGGTGAGCCCAGCAGAATTCATTCCAATCGCGGAAGAAACGAATTTAATTATTGAAGTCGGAAAATGGGTTATTGAACAGGCAAGCAAAGATTTAAGCGAGTTGCATAAAATGGGATTCACTGACTTGAAAATGGCAATTAACTTTTCTGCTAAGCAATTTAACGATCCGAATCTTGAAAAAATGGTTTTGGACATCATTGAATCAACAAATGTAAATCCATCGTGCTTTGAGTTTGAAATAACTGAAACAACAATAATGAAAGATCCAACCGAGACGATTGAAACTTTACGAAGGCTAAAAGAAAGAAATGTCACAATTGCTATTGACGATTTTGGGGTAAGCTATTCATCGCTGAACTATTTAAACCGCTTTCCGATAGATGCTGTTAAGATTGACCGCTCCTTTATCCGTGATTTGAGTAATAATGGAAAGGGAACAGATATCGTTGAAATGATGATTTCTCTTGCACATAAGCTAAATTTGCGGGTGACAGCTGAAGGAGTGGAGACAGAGGAACAAGTCTATCATTTGCTCGATATGGGTTGCGATGAGATGCAAGGGTATTACATTAGCAAACCGGTTCCTTTCAGCAACTTGCCGGAAATTTTAACTCATATCCTAAACATGATGGATAAAATTTCGAACAATCGCAATTAATAAAAGAGATAGTGAATGGTTTATACAGCGCGTGTATGGAAGAGCCGCGGTACGAAAGACCAAATTTTTTTGGTCTTTTTTTATTTAAAGTGAAACTTTTTTGAAACAATATACGTAATGAAATTTTGTGGTCTTCTAAGTATATTCGGAAAGGGAGAGTGAAAAATGCTGGTTTTACAAATTGCCATTATTTTATTTGCTTCCAAAATTGCCGGCGATATTAGTGTTCGCCTTGGTCAGCCTGCAGTTCTTGGGAAATTATTAATCGGTATTGTTCTCGGTCCCTCGGTGCTGGGGATTGTAGATAATACAGAAATATTAAAAGAGATTAGCCAAATTGGTGTCATATTATTAATGTTTATTGCGGGATTAGAAACCGATATGGACGAGTTTAAAAAATCTGGTAAAGCTGCCACATATGTAGGAGTGTTAGGAATCGTTGTACCACTATCGTTAGGGTATGTAGCGGGTATCGTGATGGACTTATCAATAGCACAGGCTGTCTTTCTGGGACTGTTGTTATCGGCTACAAGTGTAAGTATATCGGTTCAAGCGTTAAAAGAGATGGGAAGGTTAAAATCAAAAGAGGGATCGACGATACTAGGTGCAGCGGTAATTGACGATATCCTTGTTATCCTGGCATTAGCCTTCTTAATGAGCATGGTAGGAGGGGATGTGCATCTAGGCAAAGTAATTATCAAGAAAATCGCCTTCTTTGCTATTGCTATTTTCTTAGCATGGAAAGTTGTTCCATTAGTTCTAAAGAAGTTTGCGCCGTTAAAGGTAACAGAAACCGTTATATCTGCCGCACTCATTATTTGTT
>DASQMK010000532.1:0-17747 GCA_035645575.1 Metabacillus sp. | reverse complement strand
CCTTGTTTGCTATATTCCGAATGAGTTGAACATTCATCGAACTAAGTTAGAGAATGCTGATTCCTTATATGAAAAACATGTTGGTGAGCTTTTAACACCACCGAGAAAAGAAGACGTAGAGACATTCCCGGAATTAATTTCACATGAATTAACGATTCATGAAGGAAAAACAGATGTTGTCTTTTCGGGCTTAGGATGGGTGACGGTGAATAATCCAGGTAAAAAAATTGTTGCTTTTGCTCCAAAAGGAGTAAATGTCACATTGAGAAAATCGCTAATATAATTGGGGAGAGTTGAGTATGGGGAACTTATATGGATTGATCGGATGTCCTGTTGAGCATTCAATGTCACCCGCTATTCATAATGATGCGTTTAAAGAGAAAAATATTGACGGATATTACCATGCTTTTCATGTTGAGCCAAAACGTTTAAAGGAGTCTGTTGAAGCGTTAAAGCTATTAGGGGTTAAAGGATTTAATGTTACGATTCCACATAAAATTTCTATTATTCCATATTTAGATGAATTGCATGAAACAGCTAAGATAGCAGGTGCAGTTAATACAGTAGTAAACGAGAATGGTCGGTTAATTGGACATAATACAGATGGTAATGGTTATGTTGAATCTTTAAAGGAAATGGTAAATAAACCAATTTTAGATCATAAAATACTAATTATTGGTGCAGGTGGTGCAGCTCGTGGGATTTACCTTGCTCTTACCCACCAAGGTTGTCAGGAAATAGATATTTGTAATCGAACGATTACAAAAGCAGAGGAGCTCATTCATGAATGCCCTTTTCCGAATAATAGCAAGGCTTTTACGATCCAAGAAGCTGAAGATCGTATTGAAGGATATGACATTATGATTCAAACAACTGCTGTAGGTCTTCATCCTTTTGTAGATCAAAAGCCATTGTCAATAAGAAATGCTAATAAGTCAGCAATTGTAAGTGATATCATTTATAACCCAATTCATACAGCTTTGTTGAAAGAGGCTGAGGAATTAGGTTTAACTGTTCATACAGGTGTAGGAATGTTTGTCCATCAAGCAGCACTTGCTTTTGAGCTATGGACAAAACAAGCACCATCAATTGAAAAAATGACTAAAATTGTTTATGACAAACTAGGAGGTACATCATGTTAACAGGGAAACAAAAACGCTTTTTGCGTTCTGAAGCTCATCACTTAAATCCAATCTTTCAAGTTGGTAAGGGTGGAGTGAATGAAAATATGATAAAACAATTATCAGATGCACTTGAGGCACGAGAGCTCTTTAAAGTGTCTGTGCTTCAAAATTGTGAGGATGACAAAAATACCGTTGCAGAAGAGATTATCAATGGGACAGGTGCAGAGCTTGTTCAAATTATTGGAAACACGATTGTGTTATATAAAGAATCTAAAGAAAATAAGCAAATTCGTCTGCCAAATTAATAATTAGGGGGGATTTAGGAATGACAAAAAAAATAGGTATTTTAGGTGGTACGTTTGATCCGCCTCATCTGGGTCACCTATTAATTGCAAGTGAGGTTCAACATGCACTGCAATTATCGGAAATATGGTTTATTCCTAATCAAATTCCTCCTCATAAAATAGACGATCATTTTACTGAAAGTGAACATCGGCTTAATATGCTAAGAATTGCTGTAAAGGACCACGAAGAGTTTTCAGTAAATACAATTGAATTAGAGCGAGAAGGTCCATCTTATACATATGATACATTAAGGTTATTACGTGAAGAATTCCCTAAATATACGTTTTATTTTATTATTGGAGCAGATATGATTGAGTATTTACCAAATTGGCATAAAATTGATGAAGTAATCAAATTGGTTACCTTTGTTGGAGTAAAAAGAAGCGGGTATAAAACAAAAACTACTTATCCAGTGATCGAAGTTGAAATACCTCAATTTGAGGTGTCATCGACTATGTTAAGAGAACGTTTAAGAACAAGCGGAAATACTGACTTTCTTCTTCCAGCTAATGTGAAAAGATATATAGAGGAGAATCATTTATATGGAACGTGAGACAGCCTTGAAGATTGTAGCTGAACAAATAACTGAACACCGCTATGTACATACATTAGGTGTAATGGAGACAGCTATTCATCTTGCTCAATTATATGGGGAAGATGTGAAGAAAGCGGAACTCGCAGCCATCTTTCATGATTACGCAAAATTCAGGTCAAAAAAAGAAATGAAAAAAATTATCGAAGAACAGGAAATGCCGCGAAAATTATTAGAGCATAATAGTGAACTATGGCATGCACCTGTTGGGGCTTATTTAGTTAAAAAAGAGGTCGGGATCAAGGATAAAGACATATTACGAGCGATTAAGTATCATACTTCCGGACGACCGGATATGACCTTGCTTGAAAAAATCATTTATGTGGCAGACTATATAGAACCGGGAAGACATTTTCCAGGGGTTGAAGAAGTGAGAGAACTTGCAGAAACTAATTTAGATCAAGCTCTTTTAAAGTCTCTTCAGAAAACGATTATGTTTTTGCTGAAAAAAAATCAAGCCATCTATCCGGACACATTAAAAACATACAATTCTTTAGTATTAAAAGGAGGAAAAACAAGTTAATGACAGGCAGAGATATTTTGACAATTGTAGCAAGAGCAGCAGATAGTAAACGTGCAGAGGATCTAATTGCACTAAATATGAATGGGATTTCGTTAATTGCCGATTATTTTCTTATTTGTCATGGTAATTCAGACAAACAAGTACAAGCCATTGCAAGAGAAATGAAAGAGCAAGCTGAAGAAAAAGGGATATCTGTTAAAAGACTTGAAGGCTTTGATGAGGCGCGTTGGATTTTAATCGATTTAGGTGATGTAGTAGCACATGTATTTCATAAAGATGAAAGAAGCTATTACAATTTAGAGAGATTGTGGGGAGATGCCCCAATTGAAGATCTTGTTAGTGAGCTTGAGCAATGATATATCAAGGCTTTGCCTATATTTATGATCAATTAATGAAAGATGCTCCCTATGAACAATGGGTGAATCTTATTGAAGAATCGATTTCACTTTATCATCAGGGAGCAACAACCATATTAGATGTAGGCTGTGGAACAGGAGAGATTGCTGTTCTATTAGCGAATAAACATTTGACAGTAACAGGCGTTGATATTAGCGAAGACATGTTAACTGTTGCACAAGCTAAAGCAGAAAGCAAAAAATCAAACATATTGTTTCTGCAACAGGATATGCGTAACTTAACAGGGTTTCCAGACCCTTTTGATGTGATCACAATATGTTGCGATTCCTTGAATTATTTAGAGACGAAACAAGATGTGCAAGCAACGTTTCGTGCTGTGCATTCACAGCTTAAGTACCAGGGCCTATTTATTTTTGATGTCCATTCCTTACATAAAATTCATCATGTATTTGCAAATTCGACCTTTGCTGATCAGGATGAAGATGTTAGCTTTATATGGAATTCTTTTTTAGGTGAAGAAACAAATAGTATTGAGCATGATATGACATTTTTTGTAAAAAAAGGTGAGTATTATGAACGATATGATGAGGTTCATTATCAGCGAACTTTCTCCATCGACGAATATTCAACGTGGTTAAAAGAAGCTTCATTTGAGATTTTAACTACTTGCGGTGATTTTAAAATTAATGAAGAGCCAAACGAAACGACTGAAAGAGTATTTTTTATATGCAGGAAAAGGTGAACTTAATAAAGTTCACCTTTTTTTGAAAAAAGTTTGAAAAAATAAAGGATTTTATCATTCTTTAAAGAATTACTTATTTGGTATTTTACTAAACTGTTCTGATACTTCCTCAAGATCTTCATGAAATTTCTTATGAGTTGCTTGAAATATCTTTTCAAACATATCTCCAACATTTTCTTCTAGTACCTTTATTCCTTTTCCGGTTACACCGCCTTTTACACACACCTTCTCTTGTAAAGTAGGTAAAGTGTAGATTTCCGTTTCAAGTAATTTTCCCATCCCGATAATCATTTCACTGGCTAACACTACAGCTTGATCTTTAGATATGTTCGTTTCAGCAACCGCTCCGTCAACAAATCGTTGAAGAAGATAGCTGAAAAATGCAGGTCCACAGCTAACGATATCCGATGAAACTCTTGTAATATCGTCTTCTATTTGTACTGGATTTGAAATCTGTTCAAACAACTCCTCAATAGTTCTTTGAGATTCCTTATGACATGAATTTCCAAATGTAAGTAAAGAAACACCTGAAAAGGCTCGGTTTGTAATACTAGGGATCGCCCTAGCTACCTGACATTTAACAAGAGATTCTAATTGATCAACATTTATTGGACTTGTAATTGACACGATACATTTATTTGGTGTCAATAGATGATCTAATTGTTTTAAAAGGGGGTGTATATCTAATGGTTTTACACAAATAAAGACGATATCAGACCTCTTAACAACCTCATCTGCGGTCTCCATTACATTTGTTTTTGGATATATTTCTTTTATCTCTTTAGCCTTAGAGTGTGTTCGGTTTGTCATATAAATGAATGAGGGTCTAATTGCACCCGACTCAATAAATGATTCAATTAAAATTCTCCCCATGTTCCCTGTTCCAATAAAACCTACATTCAAAGTATATCCCCTCCTTAGAATGCAATTCTCTCCTACACGATATGATTTGAAATGATAATTTATGATTATTTTAAAAAGGAGTTTAAATTATGAGCAATCTTCAACAATACAAAAAGTGGATCATTATCATCTTTATCAGTGTATTAACGATTGGTTGTATTTGTTATTATTTTATGCAGGAGTCAGAAACTTCCGAATTAGTAAAGCCGGAAGAAACAGCTTCTATAGATTTGGAACAAACGATTCCTTTAGAAGAGAAGGAAAACGAAGAAAGCGAAGAAAAAAATTCTTCGATCGTTATTGATGTAAAAGGTGCTGTACAGCATCCTGGTGTTTATGAGGTTGCTAAGGATGCAAGAGTATTCGAAGCTATACAAGAGGCTGGTGGGATAAGTGATAAAGCTGATGAGTTAGCGGTTAATTTAGCCTCTCCTTTACAGGATGGAATGGTTGTTTATATACCTTTCAAGGGAGAAAACAAAGAAAATCCTTTTATCAGCAAAAATGTTGTGGAGGATACTGCACAACAAAAAGTGAATATTAATTTAGCAACAAGTGAGGAGCTTCAAACATTATCCGGTATAGGGCCTTCTAAAGCAGAAGCAATCATTGCATACAGAGAGGAACTAGGATCTTTTACAAAGATTGAAGACCTTCTTGAAGTAACTGGTATTGGAGAAAAATCCCTTGAGAAAATACGAGAAGAGATCACAATTAAATGAATTCCATAAAAACTTTGAATTGACGAATATTTAGTATTCTAGATACACTAAAGAAAGAAAATGTCGAGTAGGAGGATAACATCATGAGCCGTATTTCATGGGATCAATATTTTATGTCGCAAAGTCATTTGTTAGCGATGAGAAGCACCTGTACAAGATTAGCTGTTGGGGCGACAATTGTTAGAGATAAACGAATTATTGCTGGTGGATATAATGGATCAATTGCAGGGGGAGTTCATTGTTCGGATGAGGGCTGCTATGTTATTGATAATCATTGTGTAAGAACCATTCATGCTGAAATGAATGCTCTTTTGCAATGTGCGAAATTTGGTGTACCAACAGCTGGAGCTGAAATTTATGTAACTCATTTTCCTTGTTTGCAATGTTGCAAAGCACTTATACAAGCAGGAATTAAAACTGTTTATTATGCAACTGATTATAAAAATCACCCTTATGCGGTTGAACTTTTTGAACAAGCTGGTGTAAAAGTCGAATGTGTTAAATTTGAAAAGGCACTAAGTGAGTCTGACAAAGATAAAGATGAATTAATTGTAAAGTTACTCAATAAGCTTTCAGAATCGAATATAAATCACGATGATGATGTACAAGCTCTTCGTAAGAAAGCAGAAACATTACTGCCTTAAACTATAATCTAGGGCTAGTAGATGTAGAAATTGTATATAATTCTGTATCTACTTGCCTTATCTAATCTTTATAATAAAAAGTTTCTTCAAATAGAGGTGTTGCTTATTAAAGGTCATTTACTTTTCTTAGCAATTTCTGCTTGCTTAGTACTATCGATGTGTCGCTTTTCTTTCCATCCACTTCCCTTATGTCTCACCCTTCTGTTTCTTCTTTATATTTACCTTAAATTCAAACCACTTCAGTTATATTTTCATCTCCTGATCATCTTATTATTTATTGTTGTTTATACAGTTACAGAAAAGAATAATTATACAAGTATAACTGAAGGAGAGTATATCGCTCAAAGTGAAATATTATCGATACCAGTAATCGATGGAAATCAACTAAAAGGAACAATCATAAACGAAAACAAGGAAAAACTAACATACCGCTATACAATTGAAACTACTGAACAAAAAGAAACTCTAAAGAAATTAAAGCCAGGAGATCAATGTGTATTTTATGGAGAGTTACGAACACCGAAAGGTCCAACTATGCCAAACGCATTTGATTATAAGCAATATCTTCATGATCAACATATTCACTGGCAATTTATAATAGAAAAAATTGAAAAATGCCATTCGCCAGATCATGTTAGAGTCCTAACCTTTCTTTTACATATAAGATTGAAAGGATTGGAATTAATTGAACGATATTTTCCATCTTCATCTGAAGGTATTGTACAAGCCTTGTTATTTGGTGAGCGGAATTTAATAGATGAAGAAGTTGAGAAGGGTTACCAAGCATTGGGGATTGTCCATTTATTAGCCATTTCTGGATTGCATGTTGGTTTATTAGTTGGAGGAATATATTATGTTATGATTTATTGTGGAGCTACTCATGAGAGAGCACGGTTGGTATTTCTTTTATTGTTACCCTTATATATGGTGCTAACGGGGGGATCTCCATCTGTAATTAGAGCATCGTTTATGGTTATTCTTTATTTTCTTATCAAAATGTGCCGCTTAAAGATACCAGCGATTGATGTCATTAGCTTTACATGCTTAGTTTTATTGGTTGTTAATCCTTATTATGTATTTCAGGTTGGGTTTCAATTATCTTATGTTGTGAGTTTAGGCTTATTACTCTCTGCAAAATTGATCAGCCAATTTAAGAGTTTTTTAGCAAAATTAACAATTGTATCCTCTGTTGCACAACTTTGTTCGATACCGCTTTTGCTTTATCATTTTTTTGAAGTATCACTAATTAGTTTACCGTTAAATATGATGTTTGTTCCATTCTATTCATTTCTAGTTTTACCGCTTTCGATTGCCGCAACATTTCTCATCGTCATATTTCCCCCATTAGGTACTATGTTTGTTTCCATTTTAGATGTTATTCTTTCTCATACCCACCTATTTGTGCTGAACGTGTTTAAGTTGCCTTTTTCAACCTTGGTCACGGGGAGACCATCTGTTATTTTTATCCTCCTATATTGTGTAGGAACGTATTTTCTACTCCTAGGATTAGAACAAAAATTTCCATTAAAAAAACTTTCTCATTCTTCAAGTTTCATTGTAGTTCTATTTATTGGACAAGTTCTTTTTCCTCATGTTAATCCCTATGGAAGAGTCATGTTTATTGATGTAGGTCAAGGGGATTCAGTGTTCATCCAACTTCCATTTAATAAGGGTGTATATATGATTGACACAGGAGGAAGAATCTCTTTCCCAAAAGAAGAATGGGAGTTAACAAAAAGCACATTCTCAATTGTAGAGAGTATAACTATTCCATATTTAAAATCAATCGGGATAACAAAAATAAATGGCCTTTTTCTAACACATGGTGATGTAGATCATGTTGGTGAGGCTGTTGACCTTATCAATCAGATAGAGATAAAGGAACTAATTGTACCTGAAGGTTTTGTAAGAGGAGGTGTCGAAGAAAAGGTGATAAAAAAAGCAAAAGAAAAAAATATAAACGTGAAAGTTGTACACTCGGGTGATCAATTAGACTTTAAAGGTTTTCATTTTTATATTTTATCACCACAGGAGCTAACAGATAGTAAAAATGATGACTCTCTCGTTTTGTGGATTGAGTTAGGCGGTTTGAGTTGGTTATTTACTGGCGATGTTGAACAAAGAAGTGAGGAAAAAATAATAGAAAAATACCCTAACTTACATGCTGATGTATTAAAGGTTGGACATCACGGTAGTAAAGGATCCACATCTGAACAATTTCTAAATACTCTATCTCCTTCATTAGCTGTTATTTCAGCAGGAGCTAAAAACCGTTATCAACATCCTCATCAAGAGGTAATTGATAAATTAAAACATCGAAATATTTCGATACTTAGGACGGATCTTCATGGGGGAATTTTATATGAATTTAAAGGAACAAGTGGAACCTTTTCGATTCATCCTCCATATGATGAAGTAAAATAGAAAAGAAAAAGAGACTGTTTAAAACAGTCTCCTTGCGTAGTCAATCATGTTTATGTAGCAATTAATTTTACAACAGTAGCTATAATGAAGATTGTCGCGAAAAATCCAAATGAGACAACGAAACCTACACCTGAATCGACAGCATCATTACGCTTACTTTGGACGTTCTTTTCAAATTCGTTCACGTTTACCCCTCCTATATCATATTTAGTATAAGCGATTACACTAAAAAAATCTACATCATCTTCTACTTAACACAAAGGCTATCCTTTCCATTGTTGCCTTCGATAATCATAAATAATATAACCTTGATTGGCTACAATATGGATAACATTGGGGTATCGTTTCGTATTCAGGTTACCTAGGCCCTGGATCGAGACGTTCACATAGATTAAAGGGGATCTGAGCTATCATCTCAGTTCCCTTACTTTCATTTTATAAAAAAAAGTTATGTCATTGCAAACCGAGTTTCCTATTCTTACTTGCCAAAGTGTTAGTTTCATTTTACGATATATGAAGTGAAATGAACGATTGGAGAGTAAAGATGATTTTTAATGTGTGGAAGGATATTCAAAATAAAACATTGCATCCCATTTATATTCTTTTAGGTGAAGAGGCTTTTTTAATGCAAGAAACATTGCGTCATATTGTACAAGCATCTTTACTTGAGGAAGAAAAGGATTTTAATTTATCCACCTATGATATGGAGGAGACAGCAATTGAAACAGCTCTCGAGGATGTGGAAACTTTGCCATTTATGGGAGAACGTCGTGTTGTGGTAATAAAAAATCCCGTTTTCCTTACAAGTGAAAAAAAGAAAGAAAAAGTAGAACACCGTATTGAAAAGCTTGAACAATACATACATTCACCTGCTCCTTATTCTATTGTCGTATTTGTTGCCCCGTATGAAAAATTAGATGAACGGAAAAAAATTACAAAGCTCCTAAAAAAACAGGCAACAGTTCTTGAAATGAAGTCTCTTTCAGATGCTGATACAATTAAATGGATGGAAAACGTTGCCCATGAGGCTCAAGTTGAATTGGAGAAAGATGCTATCAATCAGCTACTTATTTTAACAGCAGGTGATTTAATGGTCATTCACCAAGAGTTACAAAAGTTAAGTATGTATGTAGGAGAAGGTGGATTAGTTACAGTTGATACAGTTAACCTTCTTGTCGCAAGAACACTTGAGCAAAATATTTTTGATCTTATTGATCATGTTATTCATAAAAGAAGCAAAAATGCTTTGCAAATATTTTATGATTTATTAAAAAACAATGAAGAACCTATAAAGATTCTTTCTTTATTAGTTAATCAATTTCGCCTTATTTTACAGGTCAAGGAATTATCCACTATCGGATATGGACAGCAGCAGATCGCTTCAACTGTAAAGGTTCATCCTTTCAGGGTCAAACTAGCCTTGCAACAAGCAAGATTATTTCAAACGGAAGAATTAGCTATGATTTTAATGGAACTTGCAGAGGCAGATTATGAAATGAAGACAGGAAAGAAAGATAAACAGCTTTTGCTGGAATTATTTTTATTAAAATTATTTAATCAGTCATAACAAAAAACGATCCTAACCGGATCGTTTTTTCGTATAAGAAAGAGTGTTTGTGTTAGCTAAAGAGCTACTTCACAATTCTTTCTTAAGATTATGCAGTTAATCCGCTAACACTTTTAGCTAAACGTGATTTGTAACGAGCAGCAGTGTTTTTGTGTACTAAACCGCTTTGTGCAGCTTTATCGATTTTGCTGTTTGCTTCAACAAGTGCAGCTTTTGCATTTTCAGCATCGTTGTTTAAAACTAGTGCATCTACTTTTTTAATAGCAGAACGCATTGCTGATTTGATAGCAGAGTTATGTGCATTACGCTCATTGCTAGTTTTTACGCGTTTGATTGCAGATTTAATATTTGGCATATCTTTCACCTCCTAAGAAGTAAATCGAGATCTATTTTACTCGACCATTTCCTTTACATGAACAAAAGATATTCTATCAAACAGCTACTCATATTGCAATACTAATGTAAAGGAAAATACATTGAAAGCCACTAAAATTTCTTTCAAATTGTACGGAGTCGAGTTTTTTTAAGAACAGACTATATGAAATAAGCGTTTCCGATCTTTTTTTGCGAATGTTTCCTTGTATTAATGGCAAGGATAAGAAGTAGGAATGATATGGGAGGTAATGGAATGGGTGAGTCACTAGATTTAAGTAAATATTCGGTTCGAACAGATCTGGCAGTTGAGGCAAGAGCGATGGCACTTGAGCAAACAGCGGTTGAAAATACATCTAATATTAGTGGAGTTATTATAAAGGAATGGGATGAAGAGGGAGTAGGTCTTTCATCTTTGGAGATAGATGAAGAGGGTTCTAAAATTGTCGGAAAAAAACCCGGGAAATATTTAACGCTTGAAGTACAAGGAATTAGACAAAAGGATACTGAGCTTCAAGAAAAAGTCGTTGAAGTTTTTGCAAAGCATTTCAGTCAGTTTTTAACAGATTTGAATATCTCTAAAGATGCAAGTTGTTTAGTTGTAGGTTTAGGGAATTGGAATGTCACACCAGATGCTCTGGGGCCCCTAGCGGTAGAAAACCTTCTCATTACAAGACATTTGTTTAAGCTTCAACCGGAAAATGTTGAAGAAGGCTTTAGACCAGTAAGTGCAATTGCCCCAGGTGTTATGGGATTAACAGGTATTGAAACAAGCGACATTATTTCTGGGGTAATAGAACAATCCAAACCGGATTTTGTCATTGCTATCGATGCATTAGCTGCTAGATCCATAGAGCGTGTCAATACAACAATTCAAATCTCAGATACTGGTATCCATCCAGGGTCAGGCGTAGGAAATAAACGAAAAGCGTTAAGCAAAGAAACTTTCGGAATCCCTGTTATAGCTATAGGTATTCCTACTGTTGTAGATGCTGTATCAATTACAAGTGATACGATTGATTTTATTCTAAAGCATTTTGGTAGAGAAATGAACGAGGGTAACAGACCTTCTAGATCATTAACACCTGCCGGAATGAGTTTTGGAGAGCGCCGTGTGTTAACGGATGAGGATTTACCAAGTGATGAACATCGCCAACAATTTTTAGGTATTGTTGGTGGCTTAGAGGATGACGAAAAACGCAAGCTTATTCATGAGGTACTTGCTCCACTAGGGCATAATTTAATGGTAACACCTAAAGAGGTCGATACATTTATTGATGATATGGCAAATGTCATTGCAAGTGGTTTAAACACTGCTCTTCATCAAGAAGTAGATCAGAAGAATTCAGGTGGTTATACCCATTAACAGTTTGTTCTACTTTCTTATGCTTGTTCATACATTTTAGTAGACAAGCATAAGGAGGATTTTAGAAATGAAGCGTTCTACTACTAGTCGCAATATGATTGTTACCTTAAATGGGACAAGCATAAAAAAAGGAATCGTTGTTAGCTTCATTGTGTTGTTAATGACCTTTTTACTTTCTGGTATTTTAACATCATTAAAGCCCGAATATAGGTTAACATCTTCATCGATTCATGATTTAACAAAACATATAGACAGTGAAGCATTCTTGCAATTGCTAGGTGCGGAGAATCGTTATTTTGTTTCCGCGATGCCAGAGAAAGCTGAACCAATAAAACTATCTTCTATTATGTTTAATGTGGCCACTAGTATTAATCCGGATGATCCGCGTAGCTTATTAGGACGGGAATTACCGGGGTTTTCTCTTTTTGATAGTGAAATTGTTGTAGCTGGTGATGGGACAAACTATACGAATATGCCATATGAATCACCACCACCAACAGAAGTGTTAGTTCAAGAAAGGGAAGCTTCAATTAACAAAAATGATGTTGTTAATGCAGATGATGGCGAACCAAAAACACCGCCGGCTTTAACAACAGGTGATAAAAAAGTAGTGTATATCTATAATACACATAATACTGAATCCTATCTTCCTCTCTTAGAGGGTGAGGATGATCCAAATCGGGCTATACATTCCAAGGCAAACGTAACAATGGTTAGTGAATTATTAGGAAAAGCCTTAAGTGAAGAAGGGATCGGAAGTCAAGTAGAAACAACGAACATACAAGATAAACTAAAACAAAAAGGCTGGAATTATGCTAAATCTTATACTGAGTCCCGATCAATTGTTCAAAGTGCAATGGCAAATAATCGAGACATAACATATATGATTGACATTCACCGTGATTCGCAAAGAAAGGATGTCACAACGATAAAAATTGGAGGTAAATCGTATGCTAAGCTAGCATTTGTTATAGGTGGAGACAATCCTACAGCCGAAAAAAATGAACAGCTGGCAAAAGATCTTCATGATCTTCTGCAAAAGAAATACCCAGGTTTAAGTAGAGGGATTTTTGAACAAGGTGGTAAAGGATACAACGGTGTCTATAATCAGGATTTATCAGAAAACGCTATGCTCCTTGAATTTGGCGGAGTAGATAATAATTTAGATGAACTGAAAAATACAATAGCAGCAGTGACAGATGTTTTTAGTGAATACTACTGGCAAGCGGAAAAGGTAAATGGGGACACAAATACTGAAAAAAAGTAAACATATTGTGAGGGAAGCAAGATGGTGAAATTTATGTTAAAAACCTTTGTTCTTTGTTCTGTGCTTCTTTTTGGCGTGTTAATAGGGATGCAACAAGCGAATCAAGGGATGATCAAAATGAAGGGCTATAATGATCCTGACTTTCAAGGAGCTTTCCAGATAGAAAGTGACGATTCGGGTGATATAGAAGCATCAATCCTTGGAAATGAAGTAACAAGTCAAGATCTCCAGAAGAAACAAGAACAACTAGAACAAATTGAAGCTTTTAACATATTCTCTCAAATAGGTAAACAGTTTTCTAAGATCGTTAGCAGTGGTGTTTCATCCGTTCTTGAGATAGTAGCGGAATTAATGAATGGCTTATTTGAATAATGAAATAGACTTTATATTGGATGGTATGAATTGAAGGTTAAAATAAAAGGATGATGAAATAGCTGTCAGAAGTGTACATTATATATTGTATCTTTTGACAGTTTTTTTTAATTAGTAAATAGATTATCCGTCACCTGCTTTTTTATCCATTGAATGTTGATTTCTCAATTGATATAATGAGAAATAGTGTATTTGTAAGCTATGTAGGAGTGAAGACATAATATGAACAGAGAAGAAAAATTAAAGAGGCAATCGAGAATACGGAATTTTTCGATTATTGCCCATATTGATCATGGTAAATCTACTCTAGCAGACCGTATTTTAGAAAAAACATCTGCCCTAACACAACGTGAAATGAAAGATCAATTATTAGATTCAATGGATTTAGAAAGAGAACGTGGTATTACGATAAAATTAAATGCTGTTCAATTGAAATATAAAGCAAAAGATGGAGAAGAATATACTTTCCACTTAATTGATACTCCTGGGCATGTTGATTTCACATACGAGGTTTCCAGAAGTTTAGCTGCTTGTGAAGGGGCTGTCCTAGTTGTTGATGCTGCACAAGGAATTGAAGCACAAACACTAGCAAATGTATATTTAGCTCTTGATAATGATTTAGAAATTCTACCAGTTATTAATAAAATCGATTTACCAAGTGCTGATCCAGAGCGAGTACGTCAAGAGATAGAGGATGTAATCGGTCTTGATGCATCTGAGGCAGTATTAGCATCAGCTAAAGCTGGAATTGGTATTGAAGAAATTCTAGAACAGGTTGTGGAGAAAGTTCCTGCCCCACAAGGTGACCCTGAAGGTCCATTAAAAGCATTGATTTTTGACTCCTTGTATGATGCTTACCGTGGTGTAGTTGCATATATCCGTGTTGTTGAAGGTACGGTTAAAGTTGGTCAAAAGATCAAAATGATGGCCACTGGGAAAGAATTCGAAGTAACAGAGGTAGGAGTTTTTAATCCAAAGCCAGTACAGTTAAAAGAACTAAACGTCGGAGACGTTGGCTTTTTAACAGCTGCTATTAAGAACGTTGGAGATACACGTGTCGGTGATACAATTACAGATGCTAAAAACGGAGCAACTGAAGCTCTGCCAGGATATCGTAAATTAAATCCAATGGTATTCTGTGGACTTTATCCAATCGATACAGCAAAATACAATGATTTGCGTGAAGCATTAGAAAAGCTTGAATTAAACGACTCATCTCTTCAATTCGAGCCTGAAACATCTCAAGCTTTAGGGTTTGGATTCCGTTGTGGTTTCTTAGGATTATTGCACATGGAAATTATTCAAGAACGTATTGAGCGTGAATTTAAAATTGATTTAATTACAACAGCTCCTAGTGTTATCTATGATGTTTATTTAACAGATGGGGAAAAGATCCAAGTAGATAACCCTGCAAACATGCCTGACCCACAAAAAATTGATCATATAGAAGAACCATACGTAAAAGCGGCAATTATGGTTCCGAACGATTATGTTGGGGCCGTAATGGAGCTTTGTCAGAAAAAGCGTGGAAACTTTATCGATATGCAATACCTAGATGAAATTCGAGTGAACATTAACTATGAAATTCCATTGTCTGAAATTGTCTATGATTTCTTTGATCAATTAAAATCTAATACAAAGGGATATGCTTCCTTTGATTATGAATTAATTGGTTATAAAACATCAACATTGGTAAAAATGGATATCTTATTAAATGGCGAGAAAATTGATGCCTTATCATTTATTGTGCATCGTGACTCATCTTATGATAGAGGTAAAATAATTGTTGAGAAGCTTAAAGAATTAATTCCTCGTCAACAATTCGAGGTACCGATCCAAGCAGCAATCGGTCAAAAAATTGTTGCGAGATCAACAATCAAAGCCATGCGCAAAAATGTCCTAGCAAAATGTTACGGTGGAGATATTTCGCGTAAACGTAAGCTTTTAGAAAAGCAAAAAGAAGGTAAAAAGAGAATGAAGCAAGTTGGTTCAGTAGAAGTACCACAAGAAGCATTTATGGCAGTACTACGTATGGATGAAAGCTGATCTTTTTCTTAAAAAAAGAGTTCATGCTATACTGACCCTACTATACAGAAATGAAACTGATGCCGCAGCGATGTCTGCGGCTTCTTAATTAGAAGGTGAAATAATGATTCAATCAGCATATATTCATGTCCCCTTTTGCCATCATATTTGCCACTATTGTGACTTTAATAAGGTGTTTTTTAAACAACAGCCAGTAGATGAATACATTGAAATGCTTATTAAGGAAATGCACAATAGCAAGAAAATAAGTGGGGAAAATCCCTTTAAGACAATTTTTATTGGTGGGGGTACCCCAACTGCGTTATCAGCAAAACAGTTAGACCGTCTAATGGAGGGAATTATAACAGAATTACTTCCGATAAATAAGCTTGTAGAATTTGCAGTTGAAGCAAATCCTGGAGAGCTGACAAAAGAGAAGTTATCGGTATTAAAAAATGCTGGTGTTAATCGCTTAAGCATTGGTGTTCAAAGCTTTGATGACGAGTTATTAAATAAAATAGGACGTGTTCATAGAACAGAAGATGTGTTTAGAACTGTTTCTCAAGCTGAACAAGCAGGCTTTGACAACATTAGTTTAGATCTCATGTATGCTCTTCCGGGTCAAACTGTAGAGCAATTTCAAAAGACGCTTGAAACAGCTTTTACATTAAATATAAAGCATTTTTCGGCATATTCTTTAATTATTGAGCCTAAAACTATTTTCTATAATCTTATGCAAAAGGGAAGATTATCTTTACCACCTCAAGAGCAAGAGGCCATAATGTATGAGCTGGTAATGGAAGAGATGGAAAAGCATGGGTACAAACAATATGAAATTAGCAATTATGCAGTACCTGGTTTTGAAAGTAATCACAATATCACTTATTGGAATAATGATTATTACTTTGGGTTTGGTGCAGGAGCACATGGGTATGTGGATGGTATTCGAACTTCGAATATAGGGCCAATTAAGAAATATATGGATAAAGTCAGTGAGGTCGGAAATGCTTATCAATCTCAACACCAAGTGAGCAAGGAAGAGGCAATGGAAGAAGAAATGTTTCTTGGGCTTCGCAAAATAGCAGGCGTTCCAAAGGAAAGATTTTATAAGAAGTTCTCTATAACTATTGAGCAAAGGTTTGGTGTGCAGATCCAACAATTAGTTAATAAAGGCTTGCTAGTTGATACTGAACAGTCTGTTTTTTTAACTCATAAGGGGAAACTATTAGGAAACGAAGTATTTCAGGAATTTTTGATTTCATAAATTTGACTGTATTTAATAATTGACAATTGATTTTGGTTTTGATAACTTTTTATATATATTTAGCACTCACACATATAGAGTGCTAACAGAGGTGATGAATAATGCTTACAGATCGCCAATTGTTAATCCTTCAAGTAATAATTGATGATTTTATTCATTCAGCTCAGCCTGTAGGTTCTCGATCATTAGCGAAAAAAGACGATATAACGTTTAGCTCGGCTACAATTAGGAACGATATGGCTGACTTAGAAGACCTTGGATTTATAGAAAAAACCCATAGTTCTTCTGGACGTGTTCCTTCTGAGAAGGGATATCGCTATTATGTGGACCATTTATTATCTCCACAGAGATTAACGAAAACAGAAGTATCACAAATCAAATCCATTTATGCTGAGAAAATTTTTGAGCTGGAAAAGGTTGTTCAAAAATCAGCGCAAATTTTGTCGGAATTGACAAGTTATACATCGATTGTACTCGGGCCGAAAGTGAATGAAAATCGTTTGAAAAGGATCCAAATAGTCCCGATTAATCATGATACGGCTGTGGCCATCATAGTGACCAATACCGGTCATGTTGAAAATCGAACAATAACGTTCCCTGGATCACTAGACCCTAGTGATATCGAAAAAATGGTTAATATTTTAAATGAAAGATTAGTTGGAGTTCCTTTAGTGGAGCTTCAGGATAAAATTTTCAAAGAAGTTGTGACTGTTCTGAAAGATCATATTGAAAACTATGATATGCTATTAAAGATCATGGCAGGCACGTTAAAACTAGAATCAAATGAGAAGATCTATTTTGGCGGTAAGACTAATATGCTTAGCCAACCAGAGTTTTCAGATATAGGTAGGATCAGATCGTTATTAACAATGATTGAACAGGAAAAAGAATTATATGGTCTTTTGAAAAGTAATAATGCTGGAATAACAATCAAAATTGGTAAAGAGAACGACAATTCAGCGATGGAAAACTGTAGTTTAATTACCGCGACCTATTCTTTAGGAGAAAACCAACTAGGTACAATTGCCGTATTAGGCCCAACTAGAATGGAGTATTCACGTGTTGTAAGTTTATTAACTCGAATGACCCGTGACCTATCTAAAACCCTGACTGAATTGTATCATGGAAGATAAGCTTG